>JAAETI010000395.1 GCA_024228555.1 bacterium
ACTCCCAGCTCCACAACTCACCGGGCGTATCGCCTCCCCCTACGGGCACCCCGCTGGGGAGGGGTCGCTTCCAGGCTAGGGACGACCAGGCCGTCACGGTCGGTGGCGAAAGGAGTCAAGACGCCGGCGTACCCGAGTGCGTAGGTAGTGCCGTTGTCGGACGGGCTTCGGTGGTGTCGATCGGTGGTCAGGTGCTGGAGAATCCGACGCTGGTGGTGAACCACTCTGCGAAGCTTTCGGTCTTGCGTCTGGTCTTCGGGTTGTGACGGTCGATGTGGTGTGCAATCTCGTGGACTAGCACATGCCACTTGAGGAATCGGCCGACTGCGGGTTCGTCCAGGGACACCACGGTCTTGCCGGACACCGACTTGATCTCACCACCAACTCGTCGAATGCTCTGTGCGATCGTTGGGGACGGCGGCCGGTTGGACGCGACCTGCATCCGGTGCTTCGGGAAGGCGTGGACGGCGATGAGCTGCCTTGCCGGATAGTAAGCGCCATAGAGGGCTCCCCTGCCGAACGGTAGTTGCTTATTCGTTCCTCCGAGGAGGAGGATCGTCTGGAGTTCTTGGCGCGCCATCGGGCCGACAGTGTCGAGGACTTCGTTGACGTCGTCGATCCGGAGCGGCATCAAGAACTCCGGGTGCGTGGACACCTTGTGGATCTGGGGTTGATGGGACGACGAACGCAGCGACCGGTAGACGCGGGCGACTTCGGACTCCCATGGGTCGAACGGTGCCCAGTTCGACAACCGTGACTCGGAGTACCGGTTGCTTCGAGCACCCGATCTTCTGGGATTGTGCCGCGCCACCCCCCGAAGCGTAGTGGTTGCAAGCGGTCCGCTTGGCGAGCAACCACGACAGTGCCGGCGAACTGCGAGGGTCCCGGTGTTCGGGTATGCCGACCGGATGCCTTTGCCCTGGTGGTCACAGTGAACATTTCTATGCGCTCTCGTAGTGCCGTCCTAGGGCGGTCAGGCGAGGGACCAGGCGAGCATTATCGATCGCCTCCGACGCC
The DNA here is from genome assembly GCA_024228555.1 of bacterium. GTDB lineage: Bacteria > Actinomycetota > Acidimicrobiia > Spongiisociales > UBA5794 > JAAETI01. Next base: position 1,018 of record JAAETI010000395.1, read on the forward strand.
GTCCGACGAGGATCCCGAGCTGCGAACGGCACATCAGATTGCTGGATTCCGGACGATGGTGGGTACGCGATATGGCTCGGTGGCGTGAGTGATCTGTGCGGCCGGGCGGATCAGCCCTCAGATGGTCGGAACAGCCCGAATACCGCCTCGTCAGAGTCGCGCACAACGGCCACGGTTCCGACACCCGTTATGTCGAGAGGGCCAACCAACACGCCTCCTCCCAATCCCTCGGCCCTCGAGGCTGCGGTCTCGACGTCATCGGTCGAGAAGTACCCCACCCAATGGCCGCCGGGCCCGCCTGACGGCCAGACGTCGGTCCCTGCATGTCGTCCGGTCATGCCTCCGACCGGCTGACCATCAGCGAGCAGGATCCAGTAGTTGTCGGTGCCCTCGCCTGCCGGAACGGATGCAAGGCCGACAACTTCCTCATAGAACTTGGCTGACGCCTCGGGGTCCCGTGACATGAGCTCGCTCCAGATGATCCCGGTGTGCGTTGCTTGGGTTTCCATAGTGTCTCCCTTTCCCTGTGGGTGATACTGGGCGTCACGGCAATGGTGCCGTTCATACCCGCCTTCGGCTGAGTGGAGCGACGCAATCGTCGGGCGCCCAGGCGAGAATCTGTGACACGGCTGGGTTGGGCTGCGGGACGATACGCGCACGGTCTGGTTTCTGCAACGGTGTCCGATCAGCCTTCAGGCGGTAGGTCGAAGCCGTAGACGGCGCTCTGCAGGACCCTATTCACGTCAGCTACTGCGCTAGGGGAGGAGTAGACACCTCGGGTGCGGTGGGCCGTCTTGCGGTAGTGCCTGGCGTGCTCCTCTGACCAGAGGAAGACGTTCTCTTGTCAGAAGTCGTCGATGATGCTGGGGGCCTTTACATCGAACACCCGGACATCAGGGCTGAAGACCATCGGATCGGCGCCAGCTGGCTCGACGTGCACATTCATTTCGCTGTCGATCTCGAGGGTCATCGGTTCCGCGCAATGCGCACACTGTGTATCGACGGTGATCGATACCGGTTCGTTTCTCAGGTGCCCCTGCACGAAGGGCATCGCGATGGCATCAGCTGCTCAAGCAGCGTAGAGGGTCTCGCCGGATCTGAATCGGACATGGTGTGGTGTCGGTTCGACGGTCATCGGGTAGACCCAAACGACCGCTCCTTCTTCGTTTCTGAAGAGGAAACCCTTTCGCGCCTCGAGACCGGCCAGCACCTCGATCACTCTGACCTCGGGGAGATCCAGGCTCCCTGCGATGGCCTGGGGAGGTATCGGGCCGCCGAACCGGGGGAGTTCCTTGGCCACGAAATGGTGCACGCTCCGGTCCTCGGCCGACAGCTGACCAACGACTTCTTGGGCCCGCTGCGCAAGCTGACCGACACGTTTCCCACCGAGTCCCGGGGGGAGTCGGAGGATGTGTCGCCACACGCCGGCCATGAGCCAATCACTCACCTTGCACCTCCTCGCAGGCCCAAATACTGTTCCCCCGCCAGCGGATCGACCAGAGTCCAAGGACCCTCGGTCAGGGAGAGGCCCGGAAGCTAGATTCGAAGGCGCGGAGCCCACCAGGCGCTGGGACACCTCCACCAGGCGTTGGCAGCAGCACATGGTGAGTCTTCTGAGGATCGGGGCCCGGAGGTACGGCCAACGTCACCTGCGAGCTACCCCCTCAGGCACGGAGTTTCTGCTGGTTTGCTAGAGGTAGGTAGCGGCGGCCCACAGGATGGCCAGGCCGGTGGCGATGATCTCGTTCTCCTCGATCTCTCGAAGGGCCGAGAGGAGACCGACGCAACCGGCGACCTTCCGGGAGTCAGCTGAGCATTACTGGGCTCACGTCAGGCCACACCGAAGAGCTCGGCGATGCCCAGGTAGAACAGGATGATCTCGCCGCTGATCCAGTGGGCCAAGATTGCCAGTGGGAGGCTACGCATGGGCCCGAAATAGAAGGCGAAGCCCAGTCCCGCGGGTACGAGCATCGGGACCCGCCACCAGTAGTAGAGATGTTTGACCGCGAAACCAATGCCGTTGGCCACCCAGTCGCCCTTGCCGAAGACGGCTCTCATCTTGGGGAGCAGGGCTGCTCGGTAGTACAGCTCTTCCCCGATCATGTTGAGGATGAACCCGATGAAGATGAAGCGGTAGAGGAAGAAGGTGTAGTTGCCTTCGAGCTCGACGTCGGGGTAACCCTCCTGGAGGCTGTCGAACTCTCGGTCTGGGTGGTCGGGCAGCCACTCGGGCGGTGGCGCAGCGTCGGCGATGGTGTCCTGGGTCGGCATGAGCAGCGTGACTGCGCCATAGGCAACGGCGAAGACCACGACGGCGAGCCCCCACCGCCTCCATCCCTTGGGCCAGTGCCACCGGATCCGGTCTCGGAGAGCCGGTGATCGCAGCCCGTAGCCCTCCCGACCGAGGATCACGACGGCAACCGCCAGCTCGGCGCCGTTGCCCAAGAGCCAGATCAGATTCGCTGCCCACGTGGGCAACGTGTCGTCCGATCTCAACAACATCGGTCCAACGGCGTAGATGAGGAACGAGAACCACACGACAGGCCATGCGAACATGAACAGGATCGTGCGAAGCCGGAACTGAGGAACAGCGAGATCCTGCTCGGCCTCCGGGCTGCTGGTTGTGGTGTTCGACCACAGACCCATCACGGCCTCCTGATTGTGGTCACGGCCCTCCAAACAATGTTGGTCGGGCTGGTCATGATCTGACAGGGCCCAAGGGCCCATCGAAGTGAGGCCGCACGCCTCCAACCCGACGAGTCGCCCCGATGCCAGGACTACTCGGTATCAGCACTCCAGAATCCCGCAGTCACGACCGCAGTAACCGGCGTGATGGCCCGGGTCGGGCAAGCGGAAACGCGACCACCGACGGTGAGATGCAGCGTTACCTGGTCGGCGACGGCCTGGCCGTCACGGTCAGTGACGAAGGCCCGTCGCGCCACCGGCGTTGTCGATCAGGGCATACGTGCCGTGATGCGTGCCTGACGGGAGTTATCATCCGAGCGTTGTTAGCGGTTTGGCCCGCATGGCCACGCCGTCAGCCAACACCGTTGAGGAAGTCCAGCACGCGCCTCGTCAGTAGCGTGGCAGCGACTTCGTCATAAGACGGCAGGCTGGCATCGGCAAAGAGATGCTTGTTGCCGTCATAGAGGAACAGCTGGCGATCCTCA
>JAAETI010000396.1 GCA_024228555.1 bacterium
ACTCCCAGCTCCACAACTCACCGGGCGTATCGCCTCCCCCTACGGGCACCCCGCTGGGGAGGGGTCGCTTCCAGGCTAGGGACGACCAGGCCGTCACGGTCGGTGGCGAAAGGAGTCAAGACGCCGGCGTACCCGAGTGCGGAGGTAGTTCTCGAGTGGTCTAAGCAGAATCTGCTGGCCCACCGGACTTGAATGCGGTGCTGGCCTAGCCTCAGATTGATCGATACTCACGGTAGAAGGCGATACCACCAACGCCGACGGCTCCGAGAAGCCACTTCAACAGCTGAGAGAGAGCGGCGGCGCCATCCGGCGGGATCCAGACGTGCCAGTGTGCGCCAACACTCCAGCTAACCTCGATCAGGCCTGCTATCGCAGTAAGTATCACCGCGGCCCAGAAGAGGATACGTTTCTTTCGTCCGAACGTGACCAGCCACTCCTTGTAGTCGGCCTCGGTAGCGAGACACAGCCTTAGCAAACTTCCCGGCTCAGGGCGAGGGCTTGGCCACGCGCTCGGGTGTACCGCTATGCGTTCCCCGGTAGCTCTACCCGAGTCGTTGAACCTGGACACCCCGCAGGGTACGAGCTCGCCAGCTTCAGTCTCCTTGTGCACCCGAACGAATCGAATCTTGCACATCCGATCCCGGTCTTCTGGTGCCAGCTGTTTCGATACCGCGCGGCAGTCGGCGGAAAGTAGCGACGGGTGTCCATTGCCCCCGAATGCCGAATAGCCATCGAAGTATCTGGGCACAACGGAACGCTTATCCACTACGGCTAGTCAGTCGGGTAGCGCTCGAGGCTAGCCAGGCCGGGGTCGAGGGCATACCTGAGCAAAATGAAGGCAGGCGAATTCCAGCTTCCCGCGGAGCTTCGAGCGTGGAGCAAGAACAGTAGGGCTAGCGCCTCCTTCTCAACCGCTGATAGCGAGTTCCACAACTCGACTGCTTGGTCCACAGCAGAACCGGCGTCCGGAACCTCCTCGACTATCTCTCCCGTCAACGCCAGCCTGTCGTTCAGGAGGTTGACCCTTCCTTGGCGCACTTCGGGCTCATGGAGGATGTGAGCAACTAGCTCGTCGAGCCGCTGTACGAGTTGCTCCACGAGTAGGCGTGTTGTGTCGAGCGTCTCCACGGCTTCGGCGTCAACCTCGATCGGTAAGCGCACCCCGGTCCAAAACAACCTGTCGAGGCTTAGGTTGGCAAACCCGTCCAGACGCACGCCTAGCATCACTGATTCTGAGATGAGCGCCCTTGCCAGACCGTTCAGGTCTCCGTGACCTCCATTTTTGACTATTATGCTCGCCGCAGTCGCCACGAAACAGTCTTTGCACTCGAACTGTGAATTCTGGCGATCGCCGTGGGAACTACAGCTAAGACCGTTGCATCGGAGCACACCCCGATGGGCGAACCTCCGCAGTGAATGCATAGGGCTGACACTCTCGACTCCCTCCCCGAGGTGGTAGGAAATATGTCGCGAAGGCGAATCGGGCGTTGGTGAGACGATTCGCCCTCAGGAACTGACTTCGCTATGGCAGCCAGCTCGGCCGGATCTCCTAATCCATGGAATCTGTGACTCGGCTCCACCACAAGACAATCTACCTGACCCATCGAAGCCGGTCGACCGATATTGGTCGCAACTGGCACGGCTCTACTGGTGGAGACAACAGTGGCTGCCCAGAGCTCTCCGACGTGCTGTCGAAAGGCATGACCTGGGCGTTTGTGGGCGGCCACCAGAATCTGCCCACTGGTGGCCAACAACGGTTTCCCGGGGTTGGCCACGACCATCACTCGGTGTGAGGAACAGCAGTTGTGCTCCGTCATGCGCCAACCCGCTCGCAGGTGCCGCTCTATCGCTCGTAGGAGGCGATCGTGCCGCGGCGTGCACGAAGATTTCCGAGCGACGAGACCACTCGACATCGCCGGTGATGTGGCGCTTCGGTCGGGATTCCAACTCGGTGGTCGCGGCCTCTAACCGCGCGTCGGCCCGACCCGGTCAGGGACTGCTCCCAGCTGTGCTAGGCCGCCGTGGGTGATCAGCCCCTCACCATTGCTTGTCGCTTTCCGTGGCAACACCAGACCAGTAGTATGGGACGCGACAAGACCCCCTGTTTGCCGGGTTTGATGGCTGCTTCAACAGCATCCATTGTCCCGGGTCAGGGGGTCTTTCGCGAACCCAGACCAGAGTCAGTTGCGACCAATCCGGGTTGGGTTCAGGCTTGGTCTGCCTCCCTCTTTAGGAGTCGACGGCGGACCTCCGACAGTACAGAACTAGCGCCCACCAACAGCAAGAATGTTGGCACGAACCAGTCGGACGTGGTGCTGTCAGTCAGTAGTACTCGCATACCGATGAAGATCGTGACTAGTCCGAGTGCTATGATGAGTAGCCTAATGATGAGTGTCAGTCTCATGATCAGTATCCTGTGCACCAGATTGCTTGCGGTGCTGCCGTGAAATGTATGTCGACACC
>JAAETI010000397.1 GCA_024228555.1 bacterium
GCCATCGGTGATGACGCCAGACAAGATGGCTACTGCCCGACAGATGGATGAGTCTGGTGAATACACCTGGGATGCGATCGCTGAGGTGATAGGCGTCAGCCGCTCAACGGTGTATCGACATCTGCTCGGCGACGATGACGCCGGCTGAGGCACCAGCCCGCTCGCCCTATGGCCAGTTTCCCGAGCTGATCGAACGTGACTGGCTGGGCCGGTGGTGCCATCTGAGCGAAGCCGACATCGACCTGGTGGACCGACGAACCGGCGATATGACCCGGCTCGGGTTCGCTGCACAGCTGGCGACCGTTCGCGCTATTGGCACGTTCTTGCCCGACCCGAGTGCGATACCTGATCCAGTTGCGGTGGCGTTGGCCCGCCAGCTCGACATCGACGATCCCGGGGTACTGGTTGGCTATGGCAAGTTGCCGGTCCGGTGGAGACACACCGCTGAGATCCGGGATCGCTACGGCTATGTGGAGTTCGCGAGTCAACCCGCTCATCGACGCTTGGAACGCTGGCTCTACCGGATGGCCTGGGACCGAGCGCATTGTTCCGGGCCGCCCATGCCAAGATGATGACCGATCGGATCTTGCTCCCCGGTGAGAACGTGTTGACGCGGCTGGTGGCATCGGTTCGGGAGCGGGCCTCGCAGCGACTTTGGAGGCGCATTGTCGACACCGCCTCACCTGACCTGGTCAACAGGCTCGATCAGCTGCTGGTGGTGCCGGACGGGAAACGGCGGTCTGAGCTGGACCGTCTTCGCCGCTCGCCATTCAGCCCTACCGTTAATGGGTTGGTCCAAGCACTAGATCGCCTTGCCGAAGTGCGGGCACTCCAGGTTGGTGAGCTTGACCTGTCCCGGCTACCTCCTCGGCGTGTGGCTGGGTTGGCTCGCTATGCCGAGGATGCCTGGGTCAGCCAGCTGGCCGATCTGGCGCCGCTGCGAAGATTGGCAACCCTGATCGCATTCGGTCACACCCTGACCCGAAGCGCTCGTGACGACGTGATCGATGTCTTTGATGTGGTGTTCGGTGACATGCAGCGATCGGCTAAGAACCGAGGCCAGCGGCGCCGGGTCGCCGAGCTGCGTCAGTTTGATCGGGCGGTCAGCGAAGTCCAAGCAGCTATGCAGACGATCCTCGATGCGCTCGATGACCCCGTAGCGATCAACGTCGCCATCGACGGTCTCCGTGACGGGCGTGAGCAGCTCGACGAAGCAATGGGGACAGTGAAAGCGTTGATGCGGTCACCATCGGATCCGTTTCATGACCGTCTCGTCGCTGCCTATCCGCAGATCCGCAAGTTCCTACCCAAGTTGATCGACGCTATTTCGCTCGAGTCGACCGAGTCAACTGGGCCTGTGCTCGAGGCCCTCGACGCCCTCCAAGTATGGTTGGACGAGAGGCCACGCACGACTCGGTTGGCGGACACCGAGGTCCCGGTCGAGATTATCGACAAGTCGTGGGAGCCTCATGTTCGTGACCGCGAGGATGGGACTGTCAATCGGGCGGCGTATGCGTGCTGTGTGCTCGATCGGCTGCGGACCGGGCTCAGACGCCGTGACATCTACAGCCCAGATAGTCTCCGCTGGGGAGACCCACGAGCCGAGCTTCTCCCACCAGAAACATGGGAACAACAACGACAACAAGCGTGCGAGAGCCTGGCGCTCGACACCGACCCGGCAAGTGTTGTTGCCCACCTTGCCCAGACCCTTGATCGGCAATGGCGGCGAGTCGCTGCCAACATGGACTCGAATTCCGACCTGCGGATCGAGGACCGTGACGGGACCGATCGTGTCGTCGTCACCCCGCTCGACGCTGTCAACGAACCCGAATCCCTTCTCGAGCTGCGTTCCGTCATCGAAGGACTGCTACCCGAGGTCGAAATCGCCGACGTGCCCCTCGAAGTCCATTCCTGGACCGGGTTCCTCGACGAATACACCCACATCAGCGGAGCCCCCACCCGCACAGAAGGACTCAACGAATCAATCGCCGCCCTCCTGGTAGCTGACGCATGCAATGTTGGCCTCACTCCTGTCACCAACCAAGACCATCCGCCGCTGACCCGGGATCGTCTCAACTGGGTCGCCCAGAACTACATCCGCTCCGACACCCACGCCAAAGCCAGCACCCGCCTCTTCGACTATCACGCTCAGCAGCCGCTCGCAGATGCGTGGGGTGGAGGAGACATGGCCTCAGCCGATGGGATGCGGCTCGTCATCCCGGTTTCGACGATCCATGCCGGCTACAATCCCCGCTACTTCGGCCGCCAACGCGGATCCACCCTGTACACGTGGATGGCCGACACACACTCGTCGTTTCACCAGACCCTCATCCCCGGCACCCAACGAGACAGCCTCTACACCCTCGACGGTCTCGTCGCCAACCAAACCACCATCCGGCCCGACACCGTCTCCACCGACACCGCCGGTGCCTCCGAGATCGTGTTCGCCCTCTCCTGGACCCGCGGCTACCGCTACGCACCCCGCCTCGCTGACCTCGCCGACCACCGGCTCTGGCGAATCGACCGCACCGCCGACTACGGGCCACTCGACGGGCTCGCCCGCAACAAGATCAACACCGAGCTCATCGCCGCACAATGGGACCAAATCTGCCGACTCACCGCCTCGATCGAAGCCGGAACCGTCACCCCATCGACGATCATGCGCACCCTGCAACGAGGACCCAACCCCTCCAGCCTCGCCAGGGCATTGGTTGAACTAGGACGGGTCATCAAGACCCTGCACATCCTCACCTACTGCGACGACCCCATCTTTCGGCGAGACATCCAACGCATCCTCAACCGAGGCGAAAGCCGCAACGGACTCGCCCGCGACGTGTTCCACGGCCGACTCGGCCGGCTCCGTCAGCGCTACCAAACCGGCCAAGAGAACCAGCTCGGAGCGCTCGGACTCATGATCAACATCATCGTGCTCTGGCAAACCGTCTACACCCAAGCCGCCCTCGACCACCTCACCGCCACCGGCCATCGAATCGACCCCGACGACATCGCCAGGCTCTCACCCCTCGGCCATCAACCTCCAAGGCCGCTACCAAACCACCAGCCGACCCCCAACTGATGCGCTACGACCCCTCAGAACCGGTCCCTAAACCCATTCCCATTCAGGATCCCGAGTGTCATTGTGAGACTGCCGGAGCTTCCAGCCAGGAGGCTACGGTGTTCCCCACTTCGAGGCGCTGACTCATCAGGATCCTGGCCTTTGTGCCTTGGTGCAGACCTGTCGTGTCCTTGGGGTGGGGTCCGGCAGGGCGCTCCTGTCTCGAAGAGAGCATGGTTGTAGAGCCTCGACTCGGATCTGACGAAGCGCTCCTGCCGATCCCGGAATCTACCGGATCACTACTTTCCAGCAGGAGTACATCATGACAGCAAATGTGGCGGGAATCGACCCGCATCAAGACAGCTTCACTGTCGGGATTATCGACAGCAACGGTATCGAGATCCATGTTGAGGCGTTCACCAACACCGGCCGCGGGTATGTCGCAGCCGTCGAGCTGATGCGCTCGCATTGTGTTGAACAGGTCGGGGTTGAAGGATCAGCGAGTTGGGGCTGCCACGTAGCGGTTGCCGCCGCCGCTGCTGGGTTCGATGCTCGTGAGGTGCCGCCGCGACGCTCCGCAGCGCAACGCCGTGGCCGTCGGCTGGACAAGACCGACCATGTCGACGCTGTTGCCACCGCTCGAGCGTTATTGGCTGAACCGTCGTTGGGTCCAGTGCAGGCTCTTGATGCCTATGACCCGCTCATCGGCGAAGATCGAGGCCGTGCTCGACCACCGGCGTTGCTTGGTCGAAACCCGCCAACTACAGCTGCATTTCGTGAATGATCAGATAGCGAAGCTTCCGCCGGAGATTCGTGACCGGCTTTCGACCAACACCAGGATCGAAGTTCGCCTGCGAGAACTCGAAGCGATCACACCACCGTCTCAAACGACCGATGCTGGCGACTACCGTTTCGGTTGGCTGGTCGAACTTGCGGAGTCCGATCGTGTTGCGCTGGCCAAGATCCGTCGACTTGAACGCGACCTTGATGCTCTGTTGGATGAGCACGGGACCACCTTGCGTGACGAGGTTGGCATCGCGACCGTCGGGGCAGCAACCCTGTTGTGTGAGGTCGGGAACCCGTTCCGGTTCGCGACCGAGTCCAAGTTCGCCCGCTGGTCAGGAACAGGTGCCATCGCCGTATCAAGCGGCGAAGGGGATGGTGAGCCAATCCGGCATCGTCTCGACTGGGGAGGCAACAGGACCATCAACGCTGTGCTCTACCGAATGAGCGTCACCCAGCAACGATGCCACGAACCAGCAACCACCTACATCAACCGCAAGCGCAGCGAAGGCAAGACCCGCCGCGAAGCCCGGCGAGCCCACAAACGCCTCCTCGCCAACCGAGTCATCCGCCGCATGTGGCGAGACGAACAACAACGCCAGCCAAACCACAAAACCGAAGAACTCCCAGCCGCCGCTTGACAAGAGAGCGTCTGCATAGTTCCTCGTCGTACCCCCTTCTACGGGTGCCCGACGTGATTGTGCCCGGCTATCTCAAGTAATCCTGGCCAGCCGAGCTCAAGGCGCGGTCGATGTCGAATCGCTCGCCATCCGCCAGCGACACCCCTGCGTCTTCTCGCTTCGCCAGTCCGGTGCGGATCATCTCGACGCCCCGCTCCGTGTCGCCATCCGCAACCAAAGTCGCCCCCATCCCCTCCATCGCCATCGCAACCGCAAGCACATCGCCGGTGGTTTCCGCATGCTCCATCGCCGCTTCGTGATGCGCCTTCGCCGCTTCTAGGTCACCGGCCATCTCTGCGGTAAAGCCGAGACACGAATACGTGTACGCCAGACCGCCGTGGGCGTCGCCTGCGGCATACAGGGCCATTGCCTCCTCGTGCAGTCGGCGGGCTTCGTCGAGGTATCCCCGCATCCGCGCCAGCTTGCCGCGGGCGTTGCGCACCATGCCTTGCGAACCTGCAAACGGAACCTCATCGGCATACCGCTGCGCATCGGTCAACCAACGCTCGGCCTCGTCGAAGTCACCCCGCATCGTTGCGATGCTGCCGAGCTCGCTCATCACCGGGGCCATCTCCCGCCGGAGTCGCATCGGGCGGGCATGCTCCAACGCCTCACGGAAAGCCGCCTCAGCCTTGTCATACTCCCCCAACGCCCTCCACACCGATCCGCCGAAATACAGGCTGTAACCCTGGCCCCAGCTGTCCCCCAACTCCGCAAACCGGGCCGTCGCCTCCTCAGCAAGACGACCGGACGATTCGAAGTCATTGCCGTTTGCGGCAACCCCGATCTGCAAGAACCGAATCAGCGCCACTCCCCACTCGTAGCCAACACCTGCCGATAGCTCAGCCGCCTCATCGAGGAGCGTGATCGTCTCGCCCATCTCAAACCCGAACGCGGCAATCATTGCCTTCGCATTCGCCACGCCCGGCACAAACCCGGCTTCCTCATAGGCGGCGAGGGCCGCAGCAAAACCCTCACGTTCCAACTCGGGACGCGAACCACACAGCGCCACAAGGAAATGGGCATCACCGCGAGCACACGCCAACGCATCCGGACCCGATGCCTCCAGCAATGTCGCAAACCGCTCCTTCGCCTCTGCGCTATTGCCCCGCAAATACCAGAACCAGCCCAACATCGAAGCCAGCTCCAACCCTTCATCCGCCGCATTCGGCAGCGCCCAGTCGAGCACCGCCCGGACAGTGTCATGGTCGGCCTCGATCCGATCCAGCCACACCAACTGCTCCGGCCCGCGCAAGCCGTTCTGGGCGGGCGCCAACACCTCCTTGAAGTGCTGCAACAACTGCGCCATCGCGTTGTCGACACCGTCACCCAGCTTCTCCGCCGCATACACCCGCAGAGTCTCCAGCATCCGATACCGGCCGGCCGCAATTGGCGCCACCATCGACGAGTCAATCAATCGCTCCAGCGATCCGAGTACATCGTCCACCTTGTCTGACGCCACCGCTTCCGCAGCCTCCAGCGAGAAACTGCCGTGGAGTACCGACAGCGACGCAAGCAGATCCGCCTCCTGCCCATCCAGCAGCTGATAGCTCCAGTCGATGGTGCCCCGCAGGGTCTGCTGACGATGGGTCGCACTACGCGGTCCCCCGCTGAGCACGGCAATGTCGTTCTGCAGTCTCTGGAGGATTTCGCCGACAGGCAACGAGCGCATCCGGGCCGCTGCCAATTCGATCGCCAGCGGCATGCCGTCGACCTTGGCGCATAGGGTGGCCACGATCTCCAGCTCGCCGGTATCCGGCGTGAACGCTGGGTTGACCGCCTGGGCTCGCTCGACAAAGAGTTCCACCGCCGCCGAGTCCGGATCAAGCGACGGCACCCGCCACAGCAATTCGCCGGGGATGCCCAATCGGTCCCGGCTGGTGGCCAGCACCTCGACCGATGGACAAGCCAGCAACACCGTCTCCACCATCGCCGCCGCCGCCTCGATCACGTGCTCACAGTTGTCGACGATCAGCAGTGCCCGTCGATTCCGCAGATACTCGACCAGCAAATCCGTCGCCGCCACCCGCTCCGGCGCATCTCCCCCAAGGCTCGCCACCTGCTCCAGCTGCAACACAGTCACTGCAGCATCGGAGACTCGGGCAGGGTCTACAACGGGCGCCAGTTCAACAAGCCACACGCCATCCGGATAGTCGCCCTCCAATGTGCGCCCAACCTCGATGGCCAGGCTGGTTTTCCCAGCACCACCGGCCCCGGTCAACGTGACCAGGCGGCTGGTCGCAAACGCCTCCACCACCTCTGTCATCTCGGTGTCCCGGCCCACAAAGCTCGCAAGACGAGCCGGCAACGTCGTGCGTCGCGGCACGGCAGCGTCACGGGCCCGCAGCTCGGGGTCCTGCATCAGGATCGACTCTTCGAGCACCCGCAATTCCGGGCCCGGTTCGATTCCGAGTTCCTCGCCAAGCACCTCACGGGCTGCGGTGTAGGCGCGCAACGCTTCGGCCTGCCGCCCCGCCCGATACAACGCAAGCATCTGGCTGGCCCGCAGACTCTCACGCAACGGATGAGCGGCGATCAGCTCCTCGAGTTCCGGCACCAACTCCGCACCGCCCCCAGCTTCCAAATCCGCCGAGATACGGGCGTCGATGGCCAGCATGTGCAGCTCCTCGAGTGCGGCACGGTCCCTCTGCGCAAACTCTTCGAAGGGGAACTCAGCCAGCGGAGCACCGTGCCACAGCGACAGTGCGTCTCGGTACTGTGCGGAGCGGCGGCTGGGGTCGGGCTCATCGGCCGCCAGCTCAACCAGCGTGCGGAACTCTGTGGCGTCCACGGCCTCCGGATCAACGTCAAGCACATAACCGGGGGCTCGAGTGGCAACGACCTCTGGCCCGACTGCCCGGCGCAGCCGGGAGACGAGGGCTTGCAGCGCATTCGCCGGATTGGCGGGAAGATCCTCACCCCACAGCTGATCAATGATGTGGTCGCTGCTCAAGGTCTGGCCTGGTGACAGCGCCAAGAGAGCCAGCAACGACCGCTCCCGCATGCCCCCAAGCGTGATCGGCTCACCATCATCGAGGGCTTGGACGGTTCCGAGAATACGAATCTGCACACCCGGAAGATACCGGCTGCGAGTCGTCTTGGCGGTGGCCACAGCCCTCAAAGGTGTTGGCCCGAGTTGCGCAACCAGCCGCCAACACGCTGCCAGACGAGGTCAAGTATCAGAAAAAGCATGCCGCATCCTCACTTCCTCGCCTGACGAGCCACTGACCGGCCGCTGACAGGTCTGTCAGCGCGGTGTCAGACAGCAGCAAGGTGCTCCCCCGATGCTTGGGGGACATCGAACCAAGGAATGCCATGACCACCCTCACCCAAGAACACCAAATCGGCACCGGCGACCCCGCCGCTGCTCCTGCGGTTCAGGTCACCAACCTCGTCAAGACCTACCCGCACCCCGAAGACGGCACTTTCAACGCAGTCGACGACCTCTCGTTCGAGGTCGGTGTCGGCGAGGTCCTCGGGATCCTCGGCCCCAACGGTGCCGGCAAGAGCACCACGCTCGAGATCATCGAGGGCCTGCAGGCTCCCACCAGCGGTTCGACCTCGGTCCTCGGGCTCGACTCGCAGACCGACAACGCCGCCATGAAAACCCGCATCGGGGTGCAGCTCCAGGCGTCGTCCTACTTCGAGTATTTGACACTCGAAGAGCTACTCAACCTCTTTGGGTCGTTCTACCCGAAGTCGCTGGCGGCCGGCGAACTGCTCGACAAGGTTGGCCTACTCGGCAAGCGCAAGGCGCTCGTCGGCCAGCTGTCCGGAGGTCAGGCGCAACGCTTCTCAATCGTCGCAGCAATGGTCAATGACCCCGACATCGTGTTCCTCGATGAGCCAACAACCGGTCTCGACCCGCAAGCGCGCCGCAATCTCTGGGACCTTATCCGCTCTATCAACGAGGATGACGGCAAGACCGTCGTTATGACGACGCACTACATGGAAGAGGCCGAAGAGCTGAGCCATCGTGTCGCCATCATCGACGCCGGCAAGATCCAAGCCATCGACACTCCGGTCGGCCTCATCGGCAGCCTGGCCACCGATCACTCGGTGATCTTCTCCACGCAGATGGCGGTCGCCGAGTCGGTCTTCGAGTCCCTGCCAGGTGTGACCACCGTAGGGGCACGAGTCAACGGAACCCACAGCTACCAGCTCGGCACCGAATCACCAAAGCTCACCGTCCCCGCCCTCTTCCAGCTGGCATCGGTCCGTCGCTTCGAAGTCGACGACCTCGCCGTACACGCCCCCACGTTGGAGGACGTATTCCTGAACGTAACGGGCCGAAGGTTGAGGGACTGATGGCTGGAACAGGCGCAAACGCCCGCACCCCCCTCGTTCGGCCCCCTGCCGACCGAGACGAAGCAGCCCTCCCCTGGTGGGAGGGCGGGGCTGGGACCGACCGTAGGGAGAGACCAGACCGGGAGGGGGAAGATGTTCCCCTCCCCAAGAAAATCAAGCAAAAGGACATTCACATGACACAGACAGCACAGCTCTTCACATCCAGTATCAAAATGCTCGTTAGGGACAAGACCGCATTCCTAATGGCGCTCATCTTTCCGGTGGTCTTTGTACTGGCGTTTGCCGTGTTTGATGTCAGCTTTGAGGCTGAAGGGGCGATCGCTGGGGTTGACTACTTCGAGTATGTGCTTCCAGCGTTGCTCGCCATTGGGTTGATGAACTTTGCGATGGTGGGGACGGCGGCTTCGGTGGCCAGGTATCGGGAGCTGAAGATCCTGAAGCGGATCGTGGTCACTCCACTGCCGGCTTCGAAATTCATCGTTGGCCAGGTTGGTGCGCGACTAGTTCTGGCTGCAGTGCAGACGGGCATCATCATGCTGATCGGCTGGATACTGGGCGGCAGCCTTGGTTCTTCGTGGCCGCTGTTGTTCGTCATCTCGACGCTCGGCAACCTGATCTTCTTGACCCTCGGCTTTGCGATTGCGGGGGTCTCCGGAAGCGTCGATGCGGCCAACAACATGGCTGGGTTGGCGACCACGCCGCTGATGTTCCTGTCGGGGAGCTTCTTCCCGATCGAATCGATGCCGGGATGGCTGCAACCAATCGCCGATCTGCTGCCGTTGACACCGCTCATCGACTCGATGCGAGCAATCGCATTGCAGGGCGCCGCCATCACTGACATCGGTTCTGAGCTGACGCTGATTGCGGCGTGGATAGTCGGCGGACTTGCCCTCGCCCGGCACGCGTTTCGTTTCAACGAGGCGTAGTCTCGATGCAGGGAGGGCACCATGACCAAAGAACCCATGAAGGACATCATTGTCCTGTTGCCGGGGATTCTTGGGTCGGTGCTGCAGCGTGACGGGAAGGATGCCTGGGCGATGTCGCCGGGAGCCGCTTTCCGGGCGCTGCCACCTACGATGGTCCAATGACAAGACCTCGAATGTTGGTGACCGGTGGCAGCGGCTACCTCGGCGGCTGGGTGAGTCGGCTCGCTGCAGCCGGATGGGACGTCACCGCCACGTACAGCTCCACCGCGGTCGCCGAGCCCGGGATCAAGTGGCGACAGCTGGATGTCCGCGACCCGGAAGCAGTCGCCCACCGCTTCGCTGAGGTCAAACCACAGGTCGTCGTGCACACCGCGGCTCTGAATCCCGGGCAAGGCAACGACTTCGAAGCGGTCAACGTCGCCGGAACTGCCAACGTCGCTCGGGCCGCCGCCGATACTCGGCTGATCCACATCTCAACCGACATGGTCTTCGACGGCCAGAGTGGCAGCTACGTCGAGGAAGACTCCCCTGCTCCACTGAATGAATACGGCCGCACCAAAGCCCTCGCCGAAACGGCCGTCACCGAAGCTGGCGGCGACTCGCTGATCATCCGGACGTCGCTCATCTACGGATGGCGGCCAACGGTGGCACGGGCTGCGCAATGGATGATCGATGCTCTCGACCGTGGCGACTCCGTACGTTTGTGGTCGGACGAGATGCGCTGCCCGATCTGGGTAGAAACGCTTGCGACCGCCATCGTCGAGTTGGCCGACACCGACGTTTCCGGCTTCCTGCACGTTGGCGGCGACCAAGTGATGTCTCGCTACGACTTCGGTGTCGCCCTGTTGCGCTTCCATGGCGTGGACCCCAGTTCGGTCGTTGCCGTCCCCAGCCCGACCGACCAGCTACGGCCGCTCAACTGCACGCTCGACTCGTCACAGGCCCGCACGATGCTCGCCACCCCTCTCTTGGGTGTCGATGCGGTGCTCGGTGGCAACAGGTAGTGACAGATAGGGCCATTGTCCTCTGCCCTCTCACCGTGGCGGGGTAGAGACTTTCTGCAGGGAGTGGCAGGGGTCACTTCCATGTGGGAAGGAATATGCGCATGTTCCGTGGTTACCGATCTCTTCGTCTGAGCGTGGTGGTACTTCTTGTCTTGGCGGTTCTTGCTCCCGTGGCGGTCTTCGCTGCAGGTGGAACATTCACTGATGACGACGATTCCATGTTCGAGGTGGACATCGAGTGGATGGCAGCGTCCGGCATCACCATCGGATGCAACCCGCCTGCCAACGACAACTTCTGCCCTGAGTCAAATGTGACCAGAGGGCAAATGGCGGTGTTCATGCATCGGCTTGCGGACAACCAGCTGGTCGATGCGGCCAAGCTGGCAGGTGAGGACCCTGCATATTACGAGAGCATGCTGTGGGCCAATGACGTGGAGTTTGGTCCGCTAGCGCAAACGCTCATTACCGGTGGTGCAAGCTATGTCGACCTTGACATCGATGTCCCCTACGACGGATATCTGAAGATCGATGGCGGCGCCACCCTGTACGACCCGGATTCGGACGTGCAGGCGATCTGGTGGATCGAGGTCGATGGCACCTGCTTCGCCGACCCGGATGGACTCACCCAGGCCGGCTTCGCCTATGTGTCAGTCGACACCAACCGTCGCCAGTCGGCATCCTTTACCGGCGGTGTTGCGATTGATGCTGGGGAGCACACCATAAGTCTGTGCGGTACAGCCCAGACTTCCGCAGGTGCCTTTGTCTACGGGCCAAATCTGACAGTCCTATTCACCACGGCCGGAATGGTTGACATGTAACGCTCAACTGTGAGCACAACAAAACGAGGCGGCAGTTCCGGCTGCCGCCTCGCTTTTTCGTTACGCCTCCGCCGCGTCACTTTCTGTCGGTGGCAGCAGGTAACGTGCCCTGCTCGGAAGGAAGGGAGCGCCATGGGGACGATCGAAGCCACCGGCTTGGCTAAGTACTACAAAGAGGTCAAAGCACTCGACGGGCTCGACCTAACCGTGCCTCAAGGGACCATCCTCAGTCTGCTCGGCCCCAACGGCGCCGGCAAGACCACCGCCGTGTCCATCCTGACCACGCTGATCATGCCCGACAAAGGCCACGCCATGGTTGCCGGTGCCGACCTGGTGAAGTCGCCAAAGGAAGTCCGCAAACGAATCGGACTCTCCGGCCAATACGCAGCCGTCGACGAGAACCTCACGGGTTTTGAGAATCTCGACATGATCGGGCGGCTCTACCACCTCGGCCGTGAGAAGGCACGGGTCAGGTCCCGTGAGCTGCTCGACAGATTCGAACTGGATGAGGCCGGCGACAGACCCGTCAAGACGTATTCGGGCGGTATGCGGCGACGGCTCGACCTGGCCGGAGCCATCGTCGCCGAACCTCAGGTTCTCTTCCTCGACGAGCCAACCACCGGCCTCGACCCTCACGGTCGGGTGGAGATGTGGAGCGTCATTCGCGAGCTTGTAACTAAGGGCACCACGGTCCTGCTCACAACGCAGTACCTGGAGGAAGCCGACCGCCTCGCCGACGACATCGTCGTCATCGATCACGGCCGCGAGATCGCCCACGGCACCGCCGACCAACTCAAAGCCACCATCGGCGGCGAACGAATCGAGATCACCGTCGCGTACAGCGCCGCCCTCCCCGAGACACAGTCAATCCTCAGCGGCTTCGCCGATGGCGATCTGCAGGTCGACGACCACACTCGCACCGTTGTCGCCCCTGTCATAGGTGGCGCCCCCGTGTTCACCAGAGCTCTCCGCGCAATCGACGAGGCCGGCATCGAAGTGAGCGATGTTGGACTGCGGCGTCCCACCCTCGACGATGTGTTCCTCAGCCTCACCGGGCGTGCTGCAGAAGAGGACACCACCACCGATACGGAAGGAGCTCGGACATGAACGAGCTTCTCTCCGCCATCTCAGACGGACACGTCGTCGCCAAGCGCAACGTCATCAAGATCAAGCGGGTACCTGAGGTGCTGGTCTTTGTCTTGATCTCACCGATCATGTTCGTACTGCTGTTTGCCTACGTGTTCGGTGGCTCCATCGACATCCCGGGTGGCTCCTACCGTGAGTTCTTGATCGGTGGGATCTTTGCGCAGACGGTGATCTTTGGCGCGACGTTCACCGGTGCAGGAATCGCCGACGACATGCAGAAGGGAATCATCGACCGGTTCCGGTCGCTGCCGATGTCTCGGTCGGCAATGTTGGTGGGACGAACGGCCAGTGATGTCATCTACAACGTGCTGTCACTAATCATCATGGCCCTGACCGGTTTGATTGTTGGGTGGCGCATCCACAACGGCCTCTTGAAGATGCTCCTCGGTTTCGTGCTTCTGCTCACCTTCGCCTACGCATTCTCTTGGATCATGGCCTACGTGGGGCTGCTGGTTCCCAGCGTCGAGGTCATCAACAACGCATCGTTCATGGTGATCTTCCCGCTCACGTTCATTGCCAACACGTTTGTCCCCGCAGAGAACTTGCCTGGGGTACTGCGAACGTTTGCAGAGTGGAACCCGGTCTCATCGGTTACCCAGGCGGCGCGGGAGCTGTTTGGCAACCTACCACCGGGGACCCCCGAGCCGACGGCGTGGCCACTGCAGAATCCGGTGCTCTACACGGTCATCTGGATCATCGTGATCATCGCGATCTTCGCCCCGCTGTCCGTACACCGCTACGCAAAGCCCAAATAGCCACTAGACCCTGGCAGCGACTCGCTTCTTGACCTGATCGACCATGGTTGAAACGAATTTGGAACGAATCTTCTGGTTCGCCATGGCCATCTTCCACAGTGGCATCCGTTCGATCACGCGCAGTGAGGCAGCCGCAATCGGACCCAGCTTCGTTCCGACATTGTCCAACAGCAGATCACCAAGCTTGCCGCGCTCGACCGCCATGAGCGCCACTCGCTCCATGGTGTCCTCTGGGATATAGGGCGGGTCGTCCCGCTCCTCCATCGCATGGGCGTCCCAGCGACACACGTCATTGCAGACTCCGCAACCGAGGCATCGGTCCGCATCAACGAGCGCCCAATTCCTACGCCGCCCTTGCCCCTCGCTGGGGACCACGTCGATCGCACCGGCCGGACAGGCTTTTGCACATTTGGTGCAACCTCGGCACTCGGTGCTGTCGATCGTGGCTAGGAAGTTCGACGGCATGATGCCGTCGTAGATGTCGTACTTCTTGATCGATCGCATCATCCCGCAGCAACAACCGCAGCAATTGCACATGTACGAGATCTCGTTGCGGACGGTATCGCCGGTCTGCGCTAGGCCCGCATCCTTGGCTTCGCCGAGGATTATCAGGGCTTCCGCATTGGAGATCGGCTCTGCGATACCGGACCGAACCAGATTGTCGGCGGCACCGCCAAAGGTGAGACAGGTACGCACCGGTGCATCACACCCATCGCCACGCAAGCTGGCATCGATGCGACACGGACACAGGCTCACCGCAACAGATTTCGCCGTCTCCACGACATGAGAAGCCCGTTCCCAGTCAAGAATCTCAGACGTCACCGCTTCCTCACGCACAAACGAGCGACCGATTTGGGTGCTCCCGGCAAAGACACTGCGGACAAACGCCTCATCGTCGAACAAGTCCTCGAATGCGTTGGCGTACTCCTCCATCGGTGCGTCGGAGCGTTCTCGCATAAAGGTGAATTCGAAGAAGCCAATCACCACCGGCGCCGCCAGTGCGTAGCGCTTCTCATTCCGTTCGAAATCGAGCACCAGCCCGCGTTGCGCCATCGAGGTGATCTGCTCATCGAGCCAATCGGGATCCACCTCGAGTTTCTCGGCAAGGGCCGACAGCGAAATCACCTGAGGCAATTGACGGGCGATGTGGGCGTCCTCCGGCGTGAACAGCAGTCGCAGGATGCGCTGCAGCGCCGGCGAATCTGGCGCACCGGTCACGTTCCGATCAAGGCGCTCCTGCAACAGGCGATACTCGACGTCGATGTCGGCAACGGTGGTGTGTCCCATGGAAGAACCCTCCTCGCCGGCCATCATGCACGTGGAGACATGCACAATCCAGGGCCAAAAGCCCCTAGCTTGCCAGCGGATTCATGGCGGCCGCAATCTCAATAAGCTGGCCCTATGGCACGTACCATCGCAGCAAACACCATCGTCGATCGCACCAAGCTCCTCGAGTTCGTGCGACCACGGCACAATGCAATCCTGTCCACGATCCGCCAAGACGGCGGGCCCCAAATGTCACCCAACACAATCGGTGTCGACGACGACGGCCGGCTGGTGATCTCCTCGTATCCGCACCGCGCCAAGGCCCACAACATCCGCCGGAGGCCCCAGGTATCGGTGTGCGTCCTATCCGATGACTTCGGTGGTGAGTGGGTGCAGGTTTACGGGACCGCCGAGGTCTTGGATTTGCCTGACGCCATCGAGCCGTTGGTCGAGTATTTCCGCAACATCGCCGGCGAACACTCCGACTGGGACGAGTACCGCGAGGCCATGGTGAAACAAGGCAAGTGCCTGATCAGGATCACTATCGAGAGTTGGGGCCCTGTCTCCCGCGGTGGCTTTCCGCAGTACTTGGCAGACGAGTAGCCGACCTTTCTAGAGATCCTTTTCGGCTAGCTCCCTGAACGCATCCGGTACCGAGTGGTCTTCGCCGAGTGCAACTGAGCCGTACCCGACCGTGGTGCGGCCGAACTTCTCACGAACCGCATCGACCGAGCGGTCGAGGACCCAACGTGCCGCACCCTTGGCCGTACCGGGTCGACGTGCCTCGTCTTCGAGCTCGAAGGGCAATTCCAGTTGCAGCACGGCGTCGTCTTCGAGATGCGACACCGAGATGGCAAGCAGACTGATGACCTTCTCCTCGGGATGGTCCGCCAACGCGGTCGTCACCAGATCCGCGGCGACCTCGGCCAAGATCACCGTGGCCGAAATCGCGGCCGGCAGTGTCACCGACCGCGTCACCGCACGCAGATCGGCGAAGCGCACTTTGGCCGTCACCGTGCGGCCTGCATAGTTCTTGGCGCGCAACCGTGTTGCCACCCGGTCGGCAAGGTGACGCAGGGTTGGGGAAATCACATCGTCGGTTGCCGGCTTCTTGCCAAGAGCCGACTGGGCCCCGACCGAGCCCGCCCTTCGATGCGTCTCGATCTCGCGCGGATCACGGTTCCAGGCCAGCGCACCCAACTTCCCCCCAACCGCTGTGCCGAGCAGCCGTTCCAGCGAGCGCCCCGGTGTCTCGGCGAGCTGCCCGATGGTGTGAACGCCCATCTCGGCAAGCCGCTTCTTGGTTACCGGGCCGACCCCCCACATGAGGCCTACCGGGAGGTCATGGAGAAACTCCAGCTCGGTCTTCGGCTCGACCACGATCATGCCGTCGGGTTTGGCGACCTGCGAGGCGATCTTGGCAAGGTGCTTGGTGCGAGCGACACCGACCGAGATCGGGAGTCCGACCTCGTCACGAACCCGCCGCCTGATCTCGCTCCCCATGTGGGCCGGAGTCCCCAGCAGGTGCACCGACCCGGACACATCGGCGAACGCCTCGTCGATCGAAATGCGTTCGATCAATGGAGTGAAGTCACGCACAACGTCGATGGCCTCGTCGCCAAACTTCTGATACTGCTTGAAGTTGCCGCCGACGAACTTGAGGTGCGGGCACAATTCCCGAGCCTGCCGGCCTGGCATTCCGCCGCGAACCCCAAAGGCCTTCGCCTCGTATGAGGCCGCCAACACCACACCACCGCCGACAGCAATAGGAATACCACGCAGCGACGGGTCGAGAAGCTGCTCGACCGATGCGTAGAAGGCATCGAGGTCGGCATGAAGGATGGTGGCGGTGTCGCCCATGTCTCTCAGTATATCGAACATATGTTCGTTAGTTCAATCGACGATCTGAGCGCTGCCGGACGGGTCCTTGTCTTCACGGTGGACTTCAATGCTCGCTCCTGTGTTGAGGACACAATCACCGCCCCATTTGGGCAAGGGGGTGTCGTTGCCTTGCAACAGCAATGGCGGCGCCGTTCCTGGGCGAGGAACACCAGACTGAATGGTAACTAGTTAGGGTATAGCAGCGATACTTAGCAGTATGCAGACCTGCGTTAGTGCTGCTATGATCTGGCAATAGCCGGGGACCGATCAGGTCCAGGCGTTGTACTTGTGGTTTCAAGCGAGGTATTGCCATAATGCACCACATGGTGGGAAAGCATGCATGGGGAATACGATCGGCGACGCTCGTCTTGGTGGGCTTACTTGTTGGATGCTCGGGCACAACAAGCAAGACGACGACCACCACTGCTCCCCCAACACCCAGTACGACCTCGACGACCACTTCAACCACCACTGCTCCCCCAACGACTACAACCACCACGTTGGCACCAACAACGACGGTGGACCCCCTAGCAAGACCAGATGTGTTGGTGTCGAAC
>JAAETI010000398.1 GCA_024228555.1 bacterium
GCTGGCCTCGGTGGCACCATCGACCTAGCGGCGGAATTCGGCTTCCCAGAGGAACGCGCCGCCAGCCTCGACCGCACCAGCGAATTGGCGATCGGAGCTGGTCTTGACGCTCTTCGCGACGCAGGCATTCCGCTTGTGATGCGTTACAAGGACACAACGACCGGAACCAAGCTTCGGGAGCGGTGGATGCTGCCGGAGTCCTATCAGGACAGCACCGGGGTGATCTTCGCCTCAGCGTTTCCCGGCTCAGGAGCCTGGGTGGAAGAGGCCGACCGGTACTACTCAGCTCGATCAACAGAGGAAAGACTTGCTGAGCTGAAGACCCTGGCCGAACGCATCGAAGCGGCCGGAGCAACACCGTCGATCGCAGATGATTTGCACCGTCGCATCGCCGAGTTAGAAACCGAGGTCTCTGACAACGGCTACACATTCGATCGGAAGTTCCTGTATCGGGCGCTGTCGTTCGCCCATGCCCAGTTCGCCGAGTACATCGGGGCGAAGGGGCCGAACACTCAGATCAATGCGGCCTGCGCCAGCACCACCCAAGCCGTGGCTATCGCCGAGGATTGGATCCGGGCAGGTCGATGCGAACGGGTTGTCATCATCTCAGGCGACGATGTCACAAGTGACGAACTGCTCGAGTGGATTGGCGCTGGATTCCTGACGATGGGGGCCGCAGCCACAGACGAGCGTGTCGAGGATGCCGCCACGCCATTCGATCGACGTCGTCACGGCCTAATCCTCGGGATGGGTGCTGCTGCGATCGTCGTAGAGCACCCGGAATCCGTGAGGGAACGCGGTATCGAGCCGATCGCAGAAGTACTGGCAACACATACGGCAAACAGCGCGTTCCACGGCAGCCGGCTCGACCCCAGCCACATCTGTCACGCTATGGAGAGCGTCGTCGCCGACGCCGAACGTCGCTGGGGCATCGACCGCTTAGAAATCGCTGCGCAGACGGTCTTTGTTTCGCATGAGACGTACACCCCGGCCCGTGGTGGCAGCGCCCAAGCCGAAATCGACGCGCTCCGTTTTGTGTTCGGCGATGCTGCCGACCAGATCGTGATCTCCAACACCAAGGGCTATACCGGCCACGCCATGGGCGTCGGAGTCGAAGACGTCTTGGCGATCAAGGCCATGGAAACCGGTGTTGTCCCGCCGGTCCCCAATTACAGGGAGCCCGATCCCGATCTTGGCGACCTGAACCTGGCTCAGGGTGGAACTCATTCGATCCAGTATGCGTTGCGACTTGGAGCCGGCTTCGGCTCTCAAGTCAGCCTGACGCTTTACAGGGACATTCGACCGCTGGGTGCAGCACGACCCATGCCAGGGGCCCTTGGCTATGAGACGCGCCTTGCCGATGCCACCAGATGGAATGCCTGGCTGGCCTCGGCATCCGGAGTGGCGGAGCCCGAGATCGAGATCAGCAAACGAACTCTGCGGATTGCGGACAACGGTTCCGCGCCCTCAACCGCACCAGCACCGGTGACTGCAACCGCGGTCGTGGCAGCAGCCCCCGCGGCTGCTGCACCAGCGGGCGACGCGGTGGCAGACCGGGTGCTGGCTTTGGTGTCGGAACAGACCGGCTATCCACCGGACATGTTGGACCTGGACCTCGATCTCGAAGCAGACCTTGGGGTCGACACCGTCAAACAAGCCGAGACGTTTGCA
>JAAETI010000399.1 GCA_024228555.1 bacterium
GAGTCGATCACTGCACGCCCGGGAACCAGCGACGGCCACTCCGTGTCACCGCCCGGGAATCCCGATCCACCGCGCTGATGAACCGGCGATATGCCGTGGTCCAAGGGCTCGGAAATGAGACCACGGAGAGCGGCCGACCACCATCAGGGTCCGGTGGGGTGCAGACCGCCACCCGGAGTGACCACATCGCCTTGGTGGCCGGTGATGTCGAGCGGGCCGGTAGTGCCGTTCTCGGGCGGGTTGAGTTTCGGGCCGCAACCGATCGGAGAGCAGCCGTGCTTAGCCCTGCGAGATCTCCGGGGCACAACTGCCACAGGCTGTCACAGTTGCTCCGGTCTCGGCACCCGCCCTCGCAGCGTCCACCCCGGTCACAAAGGGTCCATGCCACCGTCCGTTGCGGCCCTGTTCGCCACACCCGGTGGCTCGGCCCTCGTTACAGTGCCCGCAGTCGCCCCGGTGGACCGTTGCACGATGTCCCTTCGCCCGCCAGTTTTCGTACGCCCAATACGTCAAAACCGCCCTCCTGTCTATCGCCACCGAGGCTAGTGGGTCGTCACATCCCGGCTACCGGACCTCGGGTTGCCCTCCATCCGACGGGCTTTGTCGAGCGCGATCGTCGTGCCTGATTGGCGGGCAGGCGAGGGTTGTTGGGCTCCGGAGCTGCTGGCGAGACCGGTTCCCCTTATTCGGGCTGTCGATGAGGGTCCAGCGCAACGCCTGCCCTCGACCTGTCGGCGCTCAGGAGACTTCCTTGGTCCGGTCCTTGGCTAGCGAGCGAGCAGCAAGGAACAGGAGAACAACGCTCGCCACGAACCCGACCGAGAGAGACCATTGCTGCGCGCCGACTAACACCGCAGCCAGGCCGACTAGGAAAGGAGCGATCCCGTAGGCCCAACGCATCAAGGCAATGGAGCTGCCAGCGAACTCGCCTGTGACCTTGGGATAGACGAATCGCGGGTTGTACCACCCAGCAACTGCCACGTTGACAGCGATCCAACCACTGGCCGCGATGGCGAGGCCAACGCTCCCGGGCTCAGTGACATCGACGACTGCTGAGAACGGGCCGAGGGAGAAGAAGAGCAGTAGCACGCTGACCGTGAGCCAGGCATACGGTGCACGCTGGAGTGCGACACCGATCCTTGTCGCACCCTCAGGCTTGCCCTCTGATTGGCTCATCGATGGAAGCCTATTACCTACCTGTCGATCCGTTCCTGCCTCACGAGGCACCGCTGGAGACCCGGAAACGCATACAGGTACCGCACTGGCCCGGGTGCGATGCACCAGTACGCCGGGACAGTGCGTTCGTCCTGGTGGCGTGAACATTTCTACGCACGAAAGTGGTGCCGCTATGCGTGCGTTCCACGTCGTCGACTACTGTGGTCGGGGTGGCAAGGATTCTCAAGTTGCTCAAGGGTGTAGGTCGGAGCCTCATCCTTAGTGAGGCCAGCGGCCTCCCTGTCGAACAACCTGTAAGCGCTTCA
>JAAETI010000400.1 GCA_024228555.1 bacterium
GGCGGATGTGGACGGCGATGGCGACATGGACGTGCTATCGGCGTCGCCATATGACGACAAGATCGCCTGGTATGAGAACGACGGAGCCGGGAACTTCACCGCCCACACCATTACCACAGCAGCCGATGACGCTACATCAGTTACCACGGCGGATGTGGACGGCGATGGCGATCTGGACGTACTATCGGCGTCGATTAATGACGATAAGATCGCCTGGTATGAGAACGACGGAGCCGAGAACTTCACCGCCCACACCATCACCACCGGGGCTGATGCCGCTACATCAGTTACCACGGCGGATGTGGACGGCGATGGCGATCTGGACGTACTATCGGCGTCGATTAATGACGATAAGATCGCCTGGTATGAGAACACAGCGGTTAACACCCTCGACGGCACACCAACCTTCACCGAAGGCGGTGCGGCGGTGGTGCTGGACGCTGATGTCGATATCAGCGATGCCGAACTCGATGCCCTGAACAGCGGCAACGGCGACTACGACGGCGCCAGCGTCACGCTGGTACGCAATGGCGGCGTTTCCACCGAGGACGTCTTCTCCTTCTCCGATGGCAACAGCATTTCGCTCTCCGTTGGAGATCTGTACAAAAACGGCCAGATCATTGCCGACTTCGACATCACCACCACATCCGGGCAGCTGGTAATCACCTTCACCAATGCCAATGGTGAGACCCCAACCTCAACCGATGTCGACAACATTCTGCGACAGATCACCTATGAAAACAGCTCCGATGCGCCACCTGCATCGGCTCAGATCGACTGGAGCTTCGATGATGGAGACGCTAGTGTACCGCTGCAGGCAACAGGTGACACCACGGTAACAATCACTGCTACCAACGATGCTCCCACCGCGACTAATAATACCGTAGCCACAAACGAGGATACCACCTATACCTTCGCAGCCTCTGACTTTAACTACAGTGATGTAGATGGCGATACACTCGCATCTGTGGAGATCACCACTCTGGAGGCAGTCGGTGCACTGCAACTCTCGGGAGCGGACGTTACTTTAAATCAAGTGATCAGCAAGGCAGATATCGATGCGGGTAACTTAAAGTTTGTCCCCGTGGCTGATGCTAATGGCACAGGCTATGACAGTTTTGGTTTTAGTGTTAATGATGGCACGGTAGACAGCGTAAGCACGTATACCATGACCATCGATGTCAGCGCACAGAACGATGCTCCTACGGCGGCTAACAATACCGTAGCCAC
>JAAETI010000401.1 GCA_024228555.1 bacterium
CCACGGCGCGCTGTAGCACCTTGTCCTCGAACGTCGGGATACCCAGCGGGCGCGTCTTCTCCTTCCCTTTCGGGATGTGAACTCTGCGCACGTCAGGTGCTCGATAGGTCCCAGACTTGAAGCGATCCAGAAGACTCTGAAGGTTGACCTCCAGGTCCTTCTCGTACACTTCGCCTGAGACGCCGTCGACTCCCGGTGCCCCGTCCTTCCGCGTAAGCCGAAATGCCTCGCGCAGAAAGTCCAGGTCGATGTAGTGAGCGAGGTTGGTAAAAGCTCTCGTTGGATGCTCCCTCGCCATTTTCGCTATCCGTTGCAGTTTTGTTGAGATGTTCATTCAAGCTCCGGTCTTGTCATCGGTCCTCACAACGGGTCCATGTGTCCAGCTCGCCCTTCCCTCCAATGGGTCCCCTCGGCGAGGGTTCCCCAGCTTCAACGGTACTATGGCTCGCTCCGATTCCTCGTCATCCGTCCCTCCGCACTTCGTTTTCCTTCCCTTGGCGGTACCACGTTGCGTCGCTTGGCAATGCAGGCATGGAGCGACGCGTCCTTGCCTGCGCGGATTTCTACCGGTCCGCGATCCGTTCCTTTCCGTGGAGATGATGAGGCCTCCCAGGTTCCTGGGGAGTCCTTGTGTGCATGCCCTGATCAAGGGACCCCGGCGAGGCCCACAGCACCAAGACATTGCGGTGCTGCGGAGGTAGCCTTCCGGAACCAACACGCCGTCGGCCCTCGCGGGTACATTATGTTCTCGGGGCTGATTAACACGGCCTACACACTCGCTGTCTACGCTTCGCAGCACGGGTCGCCCCAGTGCCACGCAAGACTCGCTTCCGGTTGGCTGTCTAGCCTTGTCCGGACGGGTGATGTCCCCGTGGGACTCCA
>JAAETI010000402.1 GCA_024228555.1 bacterium
TCCGAGAGTCGGTCACCTTCGTCAGCAGCTGAGCGCCCAAGTGCCCCATCTAGGGTGGTGATGTGGATCTTCCCGTCAACCCCCCGGTCAAGCCGATGTTGGCCAAGGCCGTGGTCGGCATTCCCGATCGCACCGACCTGATCTTCGAGCCGAAGTGGGATGGATTCCGCTGCATTGTGTTCCGCAACGGCGACCGGGTCGAGCTCGGATCCCGCAATGAACGACCCCTGACTCGCTACTTCCCTGAGCTTCTCGGCCCGATCCGGGCCCAGCTACCGGAACGATGCGTGATCGACGGTGAGCTGATCGTTGCTACCGGTAACCATCTCGACTTCAACAGCCTCCAACAACGGATCCATCCGGCCGAGAGCAGGGTCAACATGTTGGCCGAGACTACGCCGGCGTCGTTCGTTGGTTTCGATCTCCTGGCCGTTGACGATCGCGATTTGCGATCGAATCCATTCGCTGAGCGACGGCGACTGCTGGCTCGGGCCATGATCAACGTCAAACCACCCCTCTACCTGACCCCGACCA
>JAAETI010000403.1 GCA_024228555.1 bacterium
ATTACCAAAGCCGATATTGATAACGACCTGCTGACATTCACATCGGCAGCCGATGGCAATGGCACCGGCTACGACAGCTTTGGCTTTAGCGTCAACGACGGCGCATCGGACAGTGCCTCGACTTATACCATGACGATGGATGTCATATCGGTCAACGACGCCCCCGTCTTTACCGCCCTCAACGGCACCCCCATTTTTACCGAAGGTGGCGCGGCAGTGATACTTGATGTCGATGTCTCGATAGCAGATTCCGAGCTCGACGCACTCAACGATTACCACGGCGCCAGTGTCACGCTGGTACGCAACGGTGGTGTCTCCACCGATGATGTCTTCTCATTCACAACCGCCAACGGCATCAGCCTCTCCGGCAGCAACCTGATCAAGAACGCTCAGACTATTGCCAGCTTCGACATTACGACCACACCAGGCGAGCTGGTGATCACCTTCACCAATGCCAACGGCGAGACCCCGACATCGGCTGACGTCGACAACATCTTGCAACAGATCACCTATGAAAACAGCTCCGACGGGCCGCCGGCCAGTGTACAGATCGACTGGACCTTTGCCGACGGCAACACCGGGGGAAGCCAGGGTACTCTCGGCGGGGAAAACATGCGCGACTATGGC
>JAAETI010000404.1 GCA_024228555.1 bacterium
AAGTCGAGCGCCTGGGAAGCAACCCATCCGCATTCCTGGTCGGTCGTGGCTTGGAACCGTTCTACCAGGTCGTCACGGGCGGAGTAGAAGGCGTCTTCGTCGTTGGGTCCGACCTTCATTTCCGGAGGGTAGACCGAGAGCAGATGTGAGGGATCTTCCATCGGCGGAACGGATTCCGTACCGTGCAGCCATGGTTGGCAACACCGAAGAACGCAACACCGAAGAACGCAACACCGAAGAACGCAACACCGAAGAACGCAACACCGAGGAAGAAAGACAGCAGCTGATTCTCGAAGTAGGGCGGCTCGTCGACGGGCTCCGCGTAGGGGACGCACGGGAAGCCGACTGGAATCCGCTCCACGGTGTACTCCAGCTCGAGCACTGCGACGGGTTCATGTGGATGAACCGCATCGATTGGGAGGGCATCGTGATCGAGGTGTACAAGCACGGCATCACCCGCCGTTCGCTCCACCTCGATCACGATGGTCGGGCGTACCTCTACCGGAGCCGTGACTGGGCGGAGGTTTCCGTGTCTGTGGCCGTCGACCGCGTGTTCGAGGGCATTGGGGAGACGGGTTGCACCCGAGAGACCCCGTACACCGAGGAGTACCGGGGGGAGAAGTACCGGAGGGCCAGAGAACTGGGATGGACGGTCATAGCTTGACGCGGCAGCAACGGTCACACCATCTGGCCAGATCGAAGGGGTGCTCTGACAGCGCGCCGGCGGGCATTCGTCCTCGAACTCGATGTGCCATCGCACTTCTCGCTCGACCTCGTCGAAAGGGAGAAGGTCTCGGATCTGGTGCGCGAGCTGGCTCTCCCATCGGTCGCGCAGCCCGCGCCGTAAGTCTGGAGCGAGCACCGGCTGGATCGGCTCAGCAGGCATTACCTGCTGGCCCAGCCTTTCCGATAGGCCGTTGCATAGATTCCCGATCGGCGCATCGATGGCGCGGGTTCTTCGGGCGAGATCGGGTCGAGGTCCTCGGACAGTCGGTGGACGTTGAAGTACCCGTAGGCGAGTGCTGTTCCTCCACGTAGGACCCACGGGTTGTCGAGGCCCGTACCGGGTCGCTGGGGCGATACCGCTCCTTGCCACGGGTGACGTACCGCACCGCCAGCTCAGTCCGGGCCTTGCCGTGTGCGTTGTGCACCGAGTAGGCACCGGGGCGCAAGAAGGTGGCGGCGAACACGTCGCCTTTGTCGAGACGCCGGCTGTCGAACTCCGGGGTGCGTGACTTGGGCAGCCCTACCACCGTTGCCCCATCGATGCCGAATGTTGCTCAAGCCGTGTATTTCTTTTGCTGAGATTCCGTCCAATGCGCAACGCTCAATGAAGGAGGAAGATCATGAGCGACAATATTCCGGCAAGTGCTGTTGGGCTCAAGGAGGGGTCGAAAGCTAAAGCTGTCCGTCCGGTTCAGAAGTACCTCGAGACCTTCGGGTATCTCGAGAGCGACTCGAACCCGTTTGCGACCGACGAGGTCTTCATGAGACGAACGTCGGCCGACCATGTTCTCGAGGAGCAGCCCGCAGCAACGCGAGGTGAGTTGGACTCGGCGACCATCGAGGCGCTGAAGCAATTCCAGGCCGTCGCGGGTATTCCCGCTACCGGCGAGATCGACTCTGAGACGCGGGAGGCGATGAACGCACAGCGGTGCGGTGTTCCCGATACCGCCTCGGCCCTCGGTGAGTATGTGACCGGCGCGGGGAAGTGGAGCACCAATCACCTCACCTACTCGTTCCAGAATTACACGGACGATCTGACCAGGGGTGAAATCCATTGGGCTATCGACCATGCCTTCTCGCTGTGGTCGGCTGAAACGCCGCTCCGATTCCGTCGGGTTGCAGATGGCACGTCTGGCGACATCGTGATCCGCTTTGTTACCGGCGATCACGGTGATGGCTCGGCGTTCGACGGGCCGAGCGGGGTCCTGGCTCACGCCTTCCTACCGGTAGCTTCCGAGCCTATTCGCGGTGATAGCCACTTCGATGATGCGGAGGCATGGGTCGTTGCGATTCCGATCACATCTGGGATCGACCTCGTCACCGTCGCTGCTCATGAGTTCGGCCACGCGCTGGGGCTGCGACACTCAAGTGACAGCTCCGCCTTGATGGCCCCGTTCTATCGTGGGTGGCACCGGTATCTGAGTTCCGATGACATCCAAGGGATTCAGAGCCTCTACGGCGGACCTGGTCGACTTGAGAACGCAACGTGGATTCACGGCAACGCGGCGTTGATCGAACACGAGAATGCGGTCGACTTCGAACGGAAGTACGGCTTCTACAACCGGATCGTGGGTAAGGCCAATTCAACCAATTGGATTCACTTTGCCCTGCCGACACCGGTGATAGAGGACGGCCGGCGTCTCAGCCTGGACCGCTTCATGTTGAGGGCGGTGACAGGTTCCAAGGCAACGCTCCGCGACGTGCACATCCGCGACGGAGAGCGCGTTGTTGCCCTGCTCAACGGTGTGAACCGTTCAGGAGTCATGCCGTTTGCGCGGTTCGGTGTGGCCTCCATGCCAGCCGTACGGTGGGGCGTGAGTGTTTCACTTGGATTCGATTTCGGCTCAGGCACCAACGGTGACCGGCGGGTCGATCTGATCTCGGCTGGCTTCGACTACAAGTAGGTGGCATTCGGATTGGGGTGGGTTAGTGTCTAGCGACACCGACCCACCCCACTCATGCGATGGGGGGCAGATGTCCCGGCAGAGCTTGTCGCTCAGGTCGTACCTTGCCAGGTACCGATGCGGGACGCGCTCGCCAGGCGATGGCTGCAATACACGAGGTGGTGTAGCTTGATTGAGACGAGGTTTTCGAGACCGGGTGATGGACCACGAGCCGGGGTTGAGTTCGAGCGTATGGATCTGGGCGATCTCTACAAGAGGACGGTCGACGGCGACGCTGCCGCGTTCGACGAGTTGTACGTGTCGTTGAAGGATCTGGTGTGGTGGGCTATCCGCAACGGCGGGGTCACGGGCGCCGACGCCGAGGACGTCTTCCAGACGACGTGGGCAAAGTTCTTCGAGTACCTAGGTCGGCACCGCAACCCGAATGCGATCAAGGGCTGGCTGGTTGCTGTCGCTCGGAATCTCTGTATGGACCTCGGGCGGGTCTCTGGGCGCACACAACCGATCGAACTACTGATGGAAATGGAAGCCGATGACCATCCGCCCGACGAGCTGGCGATTCGCTCTCTCGATATCGACGTTCTCGAAGAGGTGTTGTTCGAACTCTCCGAGCGGGAGCGTCAGTTGGTGGCGCTGTGGGCTCATGGGGCGTCCTACAAAGAGATGCATCTGGCGATTGGAATTCCGGCGGGCAGCGTCGGGCCGACTATGGCACGCTGTAGGGAAAAGCTCGCCGCCAAAATGAAGGAGCGCTCTTGATGGGCCGGAAAGAAGAGCCATCACTCAGGGACCAGCTGCGCGACGTAGCCGGGGAAGCATTCCCGGTGCCTGAGCGGTCGGACGTCATGGCACGGGCGTTGTTTGCCCTCCAGTTTGCCGAGAAGTGGCTCGCAGAACAGGTAGAGGATGCGGGGGTCCCGATGAGGGGCGGTGCCGACCAACTGCGTCAAACCTATCGATCGACCGGCCAGAACGTCGAGATCGTTGTCGAAGGCGGTGTCGAGAGGCGAGTGACTGGAGCGGTCGAGCCGCCGGCAAAGGGCTGGGCACTCATCCGCTCCGGGAACCACCGTGATCTAATCCGCATCGACGACAGCGGTATGTTCACATCGCTCATTCCGTCTGACGCGGGGCCCATAGATGTGGTCCTCGAGTTTGATCACGGGCTGACGATGACTATGAAGGGCATCGGCGAGTAGGAGGCGTGTGCGGCCGTGCGTTGTCACGCCCCGTAGGCGTTGAACGCCGCTGCGACGAGTGCTGCGCCAGGGTCTTCAGTAAGGAGTGCCGTCGTAGTCTTCAGCAGAGCCGTTGCCGGAGGGTGGCCGTTGCGAAGCATCTCGTGAAGGACCAGCATGGCGCGCCGTGTGGGTGCGTCGGGAACGTCGACCTCTGCAGCAACGACCGTTCTGGTCCCGCCGGCCAGCACCGCGGTCGGCAGGCCGACTGACAGGCCTCCCCGATATGTTCGCGGTCGTCCGACTGAACATGCCGAGACGATGAGTTCGGCGGGCGGTGACGCGGTCTGCATGTCGTACACCGTGAATGGCCCGTCCGCCAGACCGATGCTCGACAGGATCGGGTTGTCAGTTCGCGAAATGCCGTGAGCTGCTAGGTGCATCCTCACGTCGTTGTCG
Source organism: bacterium (assembly GCA_024228555.1). GTDB lineage: Bacteria > Actinomycetota > Acidimicrobiia > Spongiisociales > UBA5794 > JAAETI01. Next base: position 4,268 of record JAAETI010000404.1, read on the forward strand.
ATCAGGTTGAGGACGGCCTCTGCGGTGGCAGCCTCACCGACGAGTGTCTGTGCTCCAGGGTGGGCTGCGGCGAGTTCTGCCACCTCGAATGCGGCATGATCTGGTGCCGGGCCTGCGACGTACACAGTCGCATCGGCGTCTACCCGGTCGGCGATGTCGGCGTGTGCCCACGCCGAGGCGCTTGCGTTGACCCGGATGGCATGACCCTTCAGATTGGGTAGCAGCGACCAGGGTACGCCGAAAACCCCCGGGGGAGGCACCAGGACGACGTCGCTCTCGTTGGCGGCAGAGTTGTGGAAGAGGTATTCGTCAAGCTGCGCTGCCGCACCCAACAGCGCGTTGTGACGATGGTCCGGTTCGAGCGTCGCTAGAGCGGAGACGAGGCGCATGCGCACTTTGGCGGCCAACTCGTCGATGGTCGCGCTCGGTGCTACCGGCGTGGCTTCAACCGACCCGCGGCTGACGTCGACCCGGGTGAGGAAGTCACCCGCTTCAATGAATACCGTCAACCGGTCATGTTTGAGGCCGTCCCTGATCTCCTCGAGTGGCACCGGCTTTGTGACCTGCGTCGACGTTGCGTCGGCGATACGGACCGCGCCACGCAATTCCGCTTCTGCGGCCGCGATGACTGCGTCATCGGCTCCACGTCGTTTCAGTAGTCGGTAGCCGGCGAGCTTCTCTGCGATGGCCGGGTCGGGGTCGAGTCGCGGAGCCGCATCGACGGCGCGCATCAGGTCCGTGAGAGTGATCATCGACTCGATGTCGTCGGTGTCAATGGCCAGGCCGAGTGCGAAGTCGGCAATCTCGGAGCCGGTGCTGCGAATTCCGACAGCCAGATCGGTGGAGCCCGCAATGGCAGCGTGGCGAGCGACACCGCGCATCTCGTCCAGGACGCGTTTGATCGCTCCGCGCGTGTCGCCGCGGGCGGCGTAGAGGCGAGCGAGCAGAGCGTGCGAACGCAGAGTGAGCTGAAGCCCGAGGTGTCGTTCGCCGCGACTCATCGACTCGGCGACGGATGAAACGGCATCGAAGTTGCCGGCCGCCAGCTCGACCTCGCCCAACAGAATCTGGGCCAGCGCCGCGCTGCGGCTGCCGTCCTGGCCTTTCGGTGGAGCGAGGGCGGTGGTGTCCACTAGGTCGGCTGTGCCGTTTCGAACCTGTGCGTCGCTGAGCAGGACGTTCGCTGCATAGGCGAGATCTGCTGCGTCGATCTCGTTGAAGGATTCCACGGCTGCCTGCGCCGCCTCGACCGCTGAGCCAAACCTGCCTGTTGTGATGAACAGCCGGGCCAGGGCGATCTCGCAAAGCCCGTGCTCTCGCGTGGTGTGCGAGACATCACGAGCCGCCTTGGCGTTCATGAGGGCGTCGTCCACCAACCCGGCCTGTTCATATATGTCGGCGGCGTCCAGATAGTCGTCCATTTGCATGTCATGGTCGTGCCGCGCGCTCTGGAGTGCCGTCAGCGCTTCCTTCGGCCGGCCGAGCAGCGAAAGCGCCACCGCAAGGTGATATGCCGGCTGTGACGCCGATTCCGCTGCCCCGAGCTCGAGCCACAAATCGCGACCTCGTTCGAGTTCGGGGATGGCTTCCGCGCTCCGGCCTAGCTGGACCAGGCACCAGCCTCGGTTGCTGGCGGCGCGAGCCGCCCATTGCGGTTCGCCTGCGGTCTCCAGTCTTGCGCTCAATCCCTCGAGGATCCTTGCTCCATCTGCGTATCGGGCCGAGAAGTTATAGAGCGCTCCGAGCTGAGCCTGAGCCTTGTCGCCGATGACGTTTGCCTGTCTGGCTGCGACCTCCTTGAGATGCTCTTCGGCTTCGTCGAGCCGCCCGGCTATCGCCAGGGAACCGGACAGAGTGACAGCAATCTCATCGGCGAGTGTTGTTTCGGCGTGCGTGGTCGCAAGTCTGAGCCCCCTCGCTAGTAGCTCGACGCTGTGCTCGACATCGCCGTCGTTTCGAGCCAACAGCCCGCGCACGCGGTCCAACCATGCATGGGTCAGCGGTATGGATCCGCAGTGCGCCTCGACGTTGTCTGTAAGTCGCTGAGCTTTGTCGTCGCCCTGTGCCGCGCGATGTTCCGCCTCGTCGAGGAGGCGGGTGCATCGCGGGCAAGGGTTACTCGTCGGCGTTTTGGATCCTTTCAGGCGTACATCGCTGCAATTGCCGGCGTTGCGAACGATGTTCCGCTCCATCGGGCGTAGCCATGCCACTTGCCCTTGGTCGTGCGCCGTCTGCTGTACATGGGTACCTCGACATAGGAGCGTGCATCTCCGCCGTCGAGATAGCAGCTCAAGATATCAACACCATTGGTGTAGACGTTGACCCATGGCCCCGAGTTGCTGAAGCCGGCGATCTGGCCGTGCTCATCGGTGGCTCCCACGCCGACCACGTCGTCGTAGGCAGCCGGGTAAAATGGGTCGTTGCGGTGAGCATTGCCTGCGGCGGCGACGACCTTGACCCCAAGTTTGACCCACACCGACAACACCGGGCGTGTCTTCTTGAGGGGATTCATGTCGTCGGGTGTATGGGAAGGGCCCGCCAACGATAGGTTTAGGGCCCTGGGAATCTCCAGGTCGTACTCCTCAAAGCGTGAAGCTGCTTCCTCGGCAACCGTGAGCGCGTCGTCGAACCCGATCTTGCCCTTGACCTTGAGTTCGGCCATGTGTGCAAGGGCTCGGGCGAGGACGATCGCTAGGTCCTTGTCGTCGAGGAACACTGAGTCACCTTCGTTGGTACTGTTGAGGGCCCGTGGCCGGAACACGTAGACCCTGGCGTCTGGGTTATCGATGAGGACCTTGCCTGCAACGAAGGTCCCGTGACCGATGTGCGGGGCGATCTTCTTGCCAGCGAGCTTGCCGGGCTGTTCAGGCTCGGCGTAGATCAGGCCGTTGCTGTCGTGGATGTCGCGGGTCAGCTTCCTCGGCAACACCCCGGTGTCGATTACGACGACCTTGCCTCCCTTTGCAGAAGCAGCGGTGAGTGTTGCCGTTGCCGCGTCGATCTCGGGGCTGGGTTCAATCGGCTCCGGAGCATCGTGGGGTCCGAACTGGGTGTGGTTGCTGAGCATCAGGACGTGATGCGGGTTTGCATCAAGGCCGGCTTCGCGCAACGTATCGATCAGCTCTGGCACAGGGTGTCGCCGTGAATCGACGGGCACGGTGCTGTAGTCCGAGCCGGGGATTGGCGATGCGCCCTCTAGGACGATCAGATCCACTGTGGCGGCAGCCTCACGGAGCTGATCGGTCCTGATGACCAGTTCTCGGTCGACGTAGAAGTAGTCCTGCCCGTCGGGTCGCTCGACGGTCTTGAAGACGAGCGCTCCGTCGATCTCGCCGATTGGCTGACCGGCGCCGGGCGGGGGTGATGGTGGTGCTTGCTTGCTGCTCATCGTTGTCCTCCCTGGAACGTCAGATCGGCGTCCATCGCGCCGTATCTCAGAACTGACGTACTTCGACTCCTTTTGATACGTCTCGCAGAGTCGTGCGCCCTTCAAACATACCGATTGCCGATGAGACCTGCCCAGGATTTGGTGGTGCGACCTTGGATCGGTGCAGTGTGGGTCGAGGCACTGCGGCGGATAGGGCCGGTGTATCAAGACTGCGTGATGTTCGTCTAGTCGGGATAGCGGGTCAGAGCGGTGTCAATCACGCTCCGGCGCACCCGTTCGAGCAAATGCGATAGGAGATGTCATGTCAGCTGAAGGGCTTTGGCTACTGGACTACGACTGGGAAGTCGACGGGACCAGCGAGACGATCACAATCGAATTCCGTAGCGACAACACCTACACCTTTGGGGACGGTTCCTCGGGTGATTGGGCCGAGATCGATGGCTTGATTGTCATGAAGTATGAGGACGGCCCGTATCCCGTCTTCGCCGCCGTCCGTGTCGGAGATGCCCTAGTCGGGCTTGGAACAACCGGTGGCGGCTACAACATGACGTGGCGGGGCAGACGTGTTCCGATGGCTGCTGCAAGCTCTGGCGGTCCTCAGAACGAAGCAGTTGCAGTGGCACGGTTCCTGGCGTCCGAGTGAGGGATGTGGGGCGGGAAAGCGAAGACCAACCTGTCCGTAGGGCAGGCGGCGTCAGAGGGCCGGAGAGACGGGGCGGCCAATTGGGCGTCAGGCGCCGGGTTATTGGGCGGGGCGGTGGCGGTTTTCACCTCACTGAGCCAAGCCCGAGCGGCAGATCGAATCCGATCACCGTCAGCAAGATGCGCAGCCGCGGCATCACGGCGTGCTGGAGCATCGCTTCGATGTAGCACTCGAAACCGTTCTCGAGACCTTCGGGTTTGATGTCGACGATCTCGATGCCGTCGATGACCAGCGCCACCATTTGCGCACCTTCGGGTCCGGTCACCTCGGAGTGGGCCTTGGCGTACAGGTCGAGGTGGTAACAGGTGAGCTCCTCTGTCGGTAACGTCATCGGTTCCCGTTCCTCCCGGGCCGGGACGTGGGTAGCCGGATTGTCGGAGCCCGGGCACTTGATGGGCTCCTGAGGTGCTGGCGGGAACTCCTGGTATGCCCAGCGGGGTGGGCAGCCGACGCCGGCGCAGACCCGCAGGAAGATCGACAGCTCCTGGTTACGGAGTCGGCCACCCAGCTCCCGGGGGAGCTCCCGGTCGGTTGGGTGGAAGTCGATGGCCATTTCGGCGAGTTGCATCGCCCAGTTCATCGAATACAGGCCACCGGTGCCGGGTATCGGCAACGGCGCTTCGATGGTCATTGCAGGGTTGGAACGGTTGAGAACCGCAGGTGCCACCGGTACCCGGCAGCACATCCGCTTCTCCCACTCTTGTGCTACTCAGAGCGTTCCGTGTTGAACAGCGACGGCCGTTCGGCCATCACGTGCTCGATGATGCGATTGACGCCTCGTTCGTGGAAACTGCTGTAGAAATCGGAGTGATCTGTCAGTGCCACCAGCGTCCCCTCTCTCATGTCCGTGCACACCGATGGTGTGCGAATGGTTACAAGAGGCGATTCACGGTGGGGTGATACGCGGAGATACCTCGATGGATTGACGTCCACGACCGACGGCCATCTTGCCGCTCATGTTCTGGTGGTGGTTCCGCGTGAGATGAAGCTGTACGAGGCGGCCTTGCGGCGCGGCGGGGCTACGTGGCTGTGGCGCTACTACAAACCGGTGGGGCGCCAATTGCTGGAAGAGGCCGGGAGGCTCGGCCCAACAGCGCTCAGCGAGGCATATCGATCGCCGTGGAAGGAGACCAGCCACAAAGGGTTGCCCGAGGAGTTCCGTTTCGCGGCCGCTGCACGCATGCTCAGCTGACGAGCGAGAAACGGGTGGGGAAGAGGGACGCTGTCGTTAGCATCCATACCGAAGCCTGGAATGGGACACAGAGATGAGATCCAACGATCGTCCAAACTCACCGGATGAGCTCGCAGAGCTGTTGACAACAGCTGATGAGCTGGTGTCGTATATCGGCCACCACGAGTCTCGGCTGGTCGAGCTCAAGAAGGGTCGTTCTCCAGCTAAGACGTGCACAGCCGTCGCCGCAATGGCCAACGATGAAGCTGGGGCTGTCGGCCTCATCGCTCTGGGCGTAGCCGAGGGCGCACCTCCCGCTCTTGAGGGGCTGAAGGTTACGGACGGGGTTCTGAAGAGGGTCCGTCGCGAGATCAGCGATTCGGTATCGCCGCCACCGACCATCCAGATCTGGACCATTGGTATCACCGACGGCACCGCGGTCCTGTGCATTGGCGTCCAGGGCGACGGCGTCCGAGTCTACGAGTACAGAGGGCAACCCTACCGCCGTGTTGGTAGTGAGAATGTGAAGATGTCCCGCAACGATGCCTTCGAGCGGCGTGTCGTCTACAGCGGGCAAGAGAGTGCTTGGGAGGGGGCGTCCTCGAATGAGCCAGCTTCATCTCTCGACCCAGCATATATCCAGAGGTTCTTGAGAGCCGCCAGGCTGAACCAAGGAGCAAGCGGCTCGGATGAAGAGGTTCTGCTCAACTACGGGATCACGACGGCTGATGGTCGCACGACTAACGCCGGGCTGGCTTTGTTCGGTCACAAGGATCGATTGGGCAGTGTGATGCCTCAGTGCCTATTTCAAGCCGGACGATTCGAGAGCGTGAGAGCGTTGCGTAATCCGGTCGATCAGGTCCAGGGGGAGATGTGCATACTCGCTCAGTTCGACGCCGGCACCAGCTTCGTTGAACGACACCTGTCGAAGTCGCCGAGAAGCCTTCCGGACGGTACACGGGTGGATCTGCTCGAGATTCCCAACGAGTCCATTAGGGAGATATTCCTAAATGCACTGGTTCACAGAGACTATGTAGCACCAAACGGTCGGGTCGCTCTTCACGTTGGGAATGATGAAGTCCGCATCATCTCTTCAGGCTCTATGGTGCCCGGCATCGAATACTCATTTCTCGCGGCGAAGTCCGGGGAACTTGGCTCGAAGTTTCGGAACCCGGTGATGGGCCGGGTTCTTCACGCCATGGGCCTCGTGGAAAGATGGGGCGGAGGCATCAAGACTGCCGTCGACGCAACTCTGGCACAGTTCCTCCCTGCGCCGCGGTTCCGGCTCGGTGACGACCAAGTGTCCGTAGCCCTTGTGCGTCCCGATCGGCTGCCCGACTGGGTCGCCGATGTTGGCCTCCTGATCGATGACCTCCTCGTCTGGGATTGCTTGGCAGCTGAGCCTCTCACAACTAGGGATTTGCGCAGGTTGACGCAGTTGACCCGGCAGCAAACGACAGAATCGATTCAAAGGCTGACTGAAGTTGGTGCCGTAGAGTTACCCGAAGGACCTTCAGGAGTGGTGCGCCGTCGAGATTGGGACGGACTCGATTTCCGCTAGTTCGCAAGCAGAAGCTGCTCCTGGTGCGGGAGTTCACTTCTCGATGGCACGCTATCTGTCTCGACGGTTAACGCAGACCACAGCCCAGTTCGCAGGGACATCTCCTGCGAAACGGACCCTCGAGGTAGCACTAGGTGGGGACGGTCCCGTCCATCTCCCACAAATCATCGGTGACGTTCTCGAGGAATGGCGATCGCTCATCGGCGCTGGCGAGAATGAGAAGCCTCCGCATGGCCCTTGTGCAGGCTACGAACAAGAGGCGTTGCTGCCGCTGGAGGTGCTCGGTGTCCTCCGTACCCATTGAGTACCAAGGAAGTCGTCCATCCTCGGCGGCGGCCACAACCACGATCGGGAACTCGATTCCCTTTGCGGCATGCATAGTCGTCACCTTCACTCCGGGATGTGCAATGTCCAGGTTCCTGGAGCGCATTGCCTTGGCGTTGTACCGGGAGTCGACGGCGGCGACGACGTCATCGAATTCTTTGGTGGTGGGGCAGAGAACCGCGACCGAATCGGGGCCGACGCGTTCCTCTCTCATCGCCTGAGCTATGAAGCGGTTCAAAGCGGGCGCCCAGTCGTCGACGTCTCCGTACCAGTGGATTGTCGGCCATCGGCCTCGGTAAACAGGCTCCACGGCCATAGTCTCGGAGTCGGTAGCGTCGTCGTCCGGGGCCAACTGTGCCACTGCTTCCCAGATCTCGCGAGTGGTTCGGTAGTTGCGTTTCAAGATGCTGGTCCGGCCGGTGAACTGGAGTTCGTCGGCCACGGCTCGCCATCGCATTCCTGTTCCGTAGATACTCTGGTTTGAGTCGGCGGTTATGAAGACGTTTTTGCCGCCTTTGCAGAGCTTCGAGGCGAGTCGGATCGCTACCGGTTTGAGATCTTGGGCTTCGTCGATGAAGACGTAGTCGTATTGCGGGGCGGCGCCGTCGAGGGCTGCAGCTTGTTTGGTGCTGAAGAAGCAGAGTTTCTGGGACTCGAGGGCGGGCGTCAAGAGCTCGTGGAACTGCCAGACGCCTCGGCGCTGCCGCTCGTTGAGTCCTCGGCCGCGACCCGTCCGATCCTCCTCGAGGTAACCGTCTAATGAGTCGATGCCGCGTCCGGCGATCACCCAGTCGACTTCTTCGAGCAGGAAGGGTACATCTCGCCGATCGAAGGGGAACGACGCGTCTCGGGAACGGAGCTTCTCGAGAGCCCGCTGGGAGGCGGATTTCACGCCGTTGTGGCTGTCGTTCACCGGGTTGAGACTGAAGCCGTTCCTGCCTGCCAGTCTTGCGGCGATCCGATCGATGGTCTCGACCTGGATGTCGGCTGTCGATCCGCCGGCGACGAGCTCGGTGAGGAGACGCTTGGAGGCTTTGATAAGGGAGTTGGTGTAGGTAGTGAGGAGGATCTTCATCTGTCCCCTCAATCCGGGAAGCGACGCCTCGTGTTCCGCAACGATCTCTCGGATGCAGTACAGGGCTACAACAGACTTGCCCGACCCCGGTCCACCTTTGAGCATCCATGGACCTTTGGGTTCAATACGGTGGAAGCGACGGACGAATGCCTCCTGGTCCTCGTCGAGCTTTAGAAGGAAGCTGCCGAGCGAGCGGGATTCGTCGACTGCCTCAAGAAGCTCCTCGGCCGATCGGGCGACCCGAGTCGGGGTTTGAACGATCTCGGGCAAGGCGGGAGGCCAGACGAGATTCATCACTCGTAGGAGGATGGAGTCGTCGACGGTACCCGACAATGCCAGCAGGTCCTGCTCGGTGCGAGAAGAGCACAAGGCAGCGTGATGAGCTCGTGGGATCGACCATTCGCTGAGCAGCTCTGGGGTCAATTCGATCGGCAATTCATCATCGGGCGACGCAGCGTGATCGTCCTCCGCGACGGCTGGCATCAACCAAGCAGCCGCAGTGTGTTCGGTTGTTTGCTCTTCGATCAGCTCAGGGGCCTCACGGATGATCTCGTGTGTCGGACCATCGGGCCCCAATCCGATCCGGTCGTAGATGTCCTTTCGGTCTCCAAGGGCGACCAGCGTGACGGTCCCTCTGTCTCGGTCCTTTGTGACTCTGTAGATGAGCCGGTAGCTGTCGCCGACGCGGCATCGCCACAGATCTCGATAGCCATGGAGCTTCTTGACCTTGTTGCCGCCGGCATCCTCGGCGTGTTCGGTCAGGAACTCGAGGGTTCTGCGGAATGTGTTCTGAACTCGCCGGGGAACCCGCGTCAGGTCGACGATGAATGCTTCGTAGAAGCTGATTCCGTACGACATCTGGGCCACCGCCGATTATCGACCGATCGTCGGATCCTACCCGTGATTCGCCATGGCTCAGGATCCGTGCGTCGCTGCCGGCTAGTCGACGAGGCCCAATACTTGCAGCCGTTCGGTGACTTGTTCTTGGGGTGCGTTGAGAGCGTCGGCGATCTCCGCCAGTTGTGCACCGGATTCGTAGCGTCGGAGGAGATCGTCATCATCGAGGGACAAAGACCTATCGGTGTCGGGAGTCGGCCGAAAGTGGATTCCGTTGACCTGGAGCCAGTGGGCCGGATCACGGGCCGGATCGTCGGTTGGGTACGGCCTGCCCAACCCCACCGACAGCAGGACGTCCTCGGATTGCAGCCGTTCCTTAGTCTTCTGGACAAGGGTTTGGTCGACGATCCAGGCCCCGTTGGACTCGTTGTAGAAACGGACGTCGGTTATCGACAGATCCAGGTCCCCAAGATCCGGATCGACGATGCCGATCCGGGCTCTCCCATCGGGGGTTCTGATCACCGGTCGGTAGGCGGGGGAGAGGGTGCCGAGTGATCTGGTACCTGCTCTCTCCGGCACAACGGCGCCGTTGCCGCGGTTCTCCAGGTCGTGGCCGAAGATGTCTTGCAGTGACAGTTCGGCGTTGGCTTCGAGCTTGGCCCACAGGCTCGTCGGTGGCTCCGTCCCGGTTCGGCGCAGGTTGCTGAGCTCGATACGGTGATCCTCGACTTCGGGACGTACCCCGACATCGTCGGGCCGGCCGAGATCGACGATTGCGCCGACCTCAAGTGGGCCTTCGCGGGTCGCCAACAGGGAGCTCGGAAGGCGACTGCCGTCGAGCACCGGACGGATGTGTCGCCCGTCATCGGCCAGACCCGCCGCGCAGATGTATCCGGGGGCCATGCGAGTCAGGTGGTCGACGACGATTTCCATCACAAATGGATCGCGTCGAGGTTTATGCCGGTGAGTCCCAGGTATTCGACTACGAGGCGGCGATGACAACGCTCCGGCCCGGGCTCGCTGCATAGAAGGACGGACGGGCGATTGAGCAGATGATCCCAGTCGATGGCTTGCTCGACGGACCGCTCCGACATGAGGTTGAGGAACTGCCGCTCGTAATCGTCCCATTCCAGGTCGCCGGATCGGTACGCCTTGAGCATGTTGCCCTCGGGGGCCAGCAGCGGTTCGTGAACGTAGTCGGCATCACAGAGTTCCCGCAGGAAGAAAGCTAGGTCGTCTCGTTTGGCGAACGCGGCCAGCTGGGAAACGTTGTTGAGCCGGACGTCGATCAGGCGTCGAATGCCGGCGTCTTTCAGAGTCCCGAAGAACTCGGCGGCCGACTTCTTGGTGAAACCGATTGTATGGATCTCCACGACGAGAACTCACCTCCCTCGAACAGCCCCTCCTGAGTATCGCCTGCAGGCGGCAGTTCGTGTTCATGTTGGATGTTGCCGTCTTTGCGGATGTGTTTGGTGTGCCGGCCGTGTCTCTGGAGGACGCGTCCGACAAGAAGACGTCGATGGCAGTCGGTCGGGTTCTCCTCGCCGCACATGATTGCCACCTGCTGTTTCTGTGCGGACCCCTCGAGGCGTTCGACAGCTTCGCTGAAGGCAGGGGAGTCGGCAACCAGGCCGTACAGCACATGTCCCGTCTCGTCGTACATGGCCGGATCATCTGGCCGTCCTCCCAAGCCGGGCTCGTGCCGGTAGTCAATCCCGGCTTCGGCGAGCAGCTTCTCGAGTGCCGCTCGATTGAAGTGCGGTGTGTATCGGGAATAGGGCTGGGAGCGGATGTCGACGACCAGTTCAACGCCTGCTTTCGTCAACAAGTCAATGAAGAAGCGGCCGTCATGATTCGAATGCCCGATGGTGAGGATGGCTCGATCACTGGGTTGTTTGATGGGCGGCTGCACGATGGCAACTCCTCGGTCCCTGGGATGGCCGTTGTGGCCCGGTGGGCGGTCACATCCCTGCGGAATCTGTCGTGGCGTCCCGCTATTGTACGCAGCAGAGTTACACCCATGTAAGTAGATGGTACTGATGCGGATGATCGACCTCTTCGCAGGCTGCGGAGGGATGACCAAGGGATTTGAGGACGAAGGGTTCGTCCCCGCGTTCGCCGTGGAATGGGAGCGACGGGCGGCGGCCACCTATGAAGAGAATTTCGGGCCCCACGTTGTGGCGGCGGACATCACAGAGATTCCCGATTCCGAGTTCCCGGCCGCCGACGTAGTCGTCGGAGGGCCCCCGTGCCAAGGGTTCTCCCAGTTGGGGACACGGGATCCCGACGATCCGCGCAACAGCCTGTGGGCCGAGTACGCACGGGTTGTAGCGCATGTGCAACCGAGTGTCTTTGTGCTTGAGAATGTCCCACAGTTCCTCAAGTCCGGCCAATACGGGCTGATGGAGGACTGGACCAACAACGACGGCCCACTTGCCGGATATGAGCTCGTCTCCGGGGTGCTGAACGCCGCCGACTACGGGGTGCCTCAACGCCGCAAGCGGGCCATCCTTATCGGCTCTCGTGTAGGCACTCCGTCTCTGCCCGAGGCGACGCACGGCGACCAGTTGGGTCGGGAGCCGTGGCTAGGGCTGCGGGAGGCATTTGCCGGAATTCCATTCACAGCCGGGCCATCGACTCTTCCCGATCGATCACGAGACGATGGTATTGCCGGGCCGTTCAAGGCCGAAGAGCTGCATCTGTCTCGCAATCCCAAAGAGATCAGCCTGCTGCGCTACGACGCCGTCCCCCCAGGCGGCGGCCGCTTCGACTTGCCAGAGGAGTTGTTGCCCGCATGCTGGGCGAACAAGCCCACCGGAACGACCGACGTAATGGGGCGGCTCGAATGGGATCGGCCAGCATTGACCATCCGAACCGAGTTCTACAAGCCGGAAAAGGGTCGCTATCTGCATCCGCAATACGACGTTGCGAATCCAGATGACCGCGTCAACCGACCGATCACGCACTGGGAAGCGGCCCGAATTCAAACTTTCCCGGACGACTTCAAGTGGTGCGGGACGAAGATTGAGATCGCACGCCAGATCGGCAACGCCGTACCGCCTCTCCTTGCCAGGGTGATAGCCCGGCATCTTCGAGACACGCTGCTCGACGCCTGAGGCCGTGGCCAGGAACGCCTACTGGCGAGGAAGCAACGGCGCGGGAACGGTCGACGGGTCGTCTGGATGCGCAACCCTCCACCATGACCCGTCGATACTGGCGGTACGACTCTGTCCTTCGGTAGCGGCGATCAATCCTGAACTGACGAATTCGCCCTCACTCGGGATAGGCAGTCCAAGCTGCCGCGCTAGGGACTGATGCGATGTGTAATCGCCGAGTATCACTATTCCCTCTTCCCGCAGATATGAGCGTGCGCCCCCATTCCCTCGAACCCGCTTCATGTAGTCCACTTGCTGAGCCACCGTCGCGACGGCAGACCGCCCGATGGGGACGCCGCGTGCCTTTCTAAACAGCTCATTGATGCGTTGCTGGCCCTTCCGTGGCCCGGAAAGGCTCACGAACAGGGTTTCGAGGAGGTCGGGATCCAAATGAAGTAGCGCGTTGGACGGGAAGCCGACCTGGCTCCATAGCCATCGGATCTTTTGCCGGCCTGCTGCGGTCAGGGACCTCTTCATGTCTCGATTCGGTCTACCCAGCAGATCTGCCTCGCATCTGACAACGCCCGCGGACCACCTTGACGTGTTCTCGTCTGCTGTGACGAGGAGACAAAGCTCATTGTGTGCTTCCGGAGGGATCATCCAGCGCCCGGCCGACTGGGAGTACTTGCAGTCGACATCGATGTCTGTGATCTTGAAGTCCATTCGATCGCCGTCGTCGAACCGAAATTCTCGCTGGAGGTTGATCTCGAACACAGAGCCGAAGTGGGTCTTCTCAGTCTTTCTCAGTTGATCCCACCGATAGCGACCTGTGTGCTGGCCGTCGTAGATCTGATCGAACGACTGTCGAAGAACCCTCGCTAGTCGGTCCTGAGCCTTTCGGGCGGAGGTCAGGTAGTTGGCAACGGCCTCGAGTTCAGTATCAATCGAGATGGGAGGTCCGGGGGTCACGTCGACAGGCTACGTCGACCGGCTCTGTGCTACAAACAAGGTGTGGCGAACCTGGAGTCCTTCCGCAAGAGCATGATCTCTTTTTGCCAGGTCTCCGCTCGCTCCTTTCCCTGGCGTGAGACACGCGATCCGTATGCCGTGGTGGTCAGTGAGATTCTTCTCCAGAGGACACGGGGTGAGCACGTAATACCCGTGTACAACGAGGTGTTGCGCCGGTGGCCGACGGTTGACCGATTAGCGAGAGCGCGGGTCTCGACGATCGAGCGAGTGATTGCTCCGCTCGGGCTTGTGAAGCGGGCGGCGATGATCCAGCGTCTGGCGCAGGAGGTCGCGGTCCTTGGTCGTGTGCCGTTCGATCCTGAGGTACTGCTCGGGTTTCCGGGTATCGGCCCGTACGGTGCGCATGCAATTCCGATCTTTGCCGATTATCAGGATTTGCCCTTGGTCGACTGGGTAATCGCTCGAGTGCTCGGCCGCTACTTTGGCCTTTCGAACGACCGTCGTCCCAACGCCGACCGCGCCCTTTGGGGTCTGGCCACCGAACTAGCAGATATGGGTTCGGCACGTGAATTGTGGCTCGGTGTTCTCGATCTGGGAGCAGCAGTATGCAAGCCGGTCCCGCGATGTCACAAGTGCCCGCTCAAAGAACACTGTTCGGCAGCGAACAGCAGCTCTGCCGGCGCCGGATAGGCTGTTCAGTCTTCGCTCGGAACGATCAGGCGTAGATAGGCCAGGAATGTGGTCAACCGTTTCAGATCCTGATCCGCCACCGGATCGGGGCTGAAGTGCATTATGCCGTTGCGAATCAGCCGAACCTCGTCCAATGACTGGTGGAAGGCGACTCGGTCGGCGGGCCATCCCATCTGGTCCCATGCAGATGGACTCTCCAGAACTCTCTCGATTTCACCAAGCGTCAGGGAGTGGGCGCCTTCGACTTCGCGATCGGCATCATCCGGGACAAGGTACTCGAGAAGCTCGTCGGGGGTGAAAGCCTCATCAAGGCAGACGCGGAGCCATTGCTCAATCTCTCCGACCAGCAGGAAGGGACGGGCGAGACCGGCAAACTGGTCACTCAAGTCGGCGGTCGTCACGATGCCGGTGATCGTGTTGTGCGCTCCTTTTACGAATACGAAGCCGGCCTCCACAATCGACGGGACGATATCAAGAAGCGGGTCGTCGCCCTTCACGACAGGAGGTTCCACATCCATACAGAGAGATAGGTCCGCGTCTGGATTCTGGATCCGCGCTTTCGCAATCGATTCCCACGAAACCGCTCCCTTGAGTTGATGCTCGGTCTTCATTACCGCCAGCTGCGAGTAGTCATTGATCTGCATGATTGTCTGGGCTCGCAGCAGATCATCTGCGGGACCGACTGCCTCGACACCACCGGTTGCCGATGCTAGATGGCCGACGACCAGCGTTACGGGCTCGGTAGCGCTTTCGGCTGGGATGTCACCTGGTTCGGTTGAGCCGTGACTAGAAGCAAGCTCGATCGTCACTATCTGATCGATCCCGCCTACGGTGAAGTCCGGAACGGTTACCAGGCCAGCCTCTGTCAGCGTGGCTTGAATCCGCTTGTTCGAGGATGACCAACGGCGGTTTATGCCCCAATTGGTCAAGAGGGTTCGAACCGGTATCTGATGCGGGCTGCCGGATTGTGCCGCGGCCTTCCATTGAGATACAAGGGCTTGAGCGGGTTCCCTCTGCGCATACGCGGCATGACGCGCAGTCTGGAGAGCCTTGTGAGCCTCCTCGTCCGGTAGTTGGAGGAATGTGCGACCGGTGTCCGTGAGCGCCCAGACACCGTGCGAGACGCTCTCTAGGGCGCGTACCCGTCTCAGCAACGTACGGGCCCATGCGATCCGCTGAAGAATCTTCGGACCCTTCTGTGTCGAGTTGGGGGGAAACTCGATTGCAAGCTGCTCTTCAGTTATTCCGGCGATCTCGATCGCCGCATCATCGATATCGGTGTAGTGGCCCTTGCCTCCGATACGGTCCGCTGCCTTGAGAGTCGGAAGCATGAGGTCGGGCTGAGTAGGAAGCTGCGGTTCTGTCATTCGGTCGGTACCCCCGAAGTCTTCGCTGCCTGGTCATCGGAGTCTATTCAGACTTCGGATCGGTTCCGCATTTCTACGTATGCACAAGCCGGGTAGCGACAGCCACGAGCTCTGCATCCGACAGGAAACAGGGTATGAACGCTCTGTCTCAAATCGTGCTGGAAGCGGCCGAGTCGTAGCCTGGCGTGAGCAAAAAGGAGAGAACAATCAGGGTCACGTCAATCCTTCGCCAGGTATCGCAGGTCGTAGCTTTCACTCTTGTACTTGGCGGTCTCACAATGCTGCCAACCGGCACTGCGGCAGCGGACACGATTGCCGTCCCCGGCGACTATTCCACCATTCAGCAGGCAATCGACGCTGCTATCGATGGAGACACGATCGTCGTTGCCGCGGGTGTCTACTCCGAACGAATCGATTTCCTCGGCAAGGAGATCACAGTCGAATCGAGTTCCGGTTCCCTCGTGACGGCCATCGATGGCGGGGGTATCGGTCCGGTCGTCACGATGGCTTTCGACGATGACTCAACCGCCGCAGTGCTGCGGGGATTCACCATCCAGAACGGTACCAACGACAGCTGGGGAGGCGGCATCTTTATCGACGAGGGCGCGCCGCTTGTGGAATCCAACATCGTCCAGAACAACACGGCTTGGGATGGTGCCGGAATAGCGGCAATCAAGTCCTCGGCAGTCATCAAAGACAACATCGTCCGTGACAACAGCACGTTCGATGGGCAAGTCAATGAAGGTGGCGGCATCTACGTCGGGGGTGTCGGCCGCGTCGAGGTGCTCAGCAACACGATCAGAGACAACTTCGCAGCAGACGGAGGCGGCATCTCGGTCTACGCCTCCGATGTTCTTATCTCCGGGAACTCCATCATCGACAACCAGGCAACGTCAGAAGCAGGTGGGATCCTCACCCAGCGGCCGACCACGATCGTTAACAACTACATCATCGGCAACGAAGTGCTCGTCGATCTGGCAAGCAAACGAGGCACCGCGATTGTCTGGCAGGGAGGCGACCTGATCAACAACACCATCGTGGGCAACCCCGTTTCAAGGTCGTCTCTCCTCTACGTAGCTACCTCCGATGAAGAGGCGCGCATTGCCAACAACGTGGTCTATGCATCGACTCTCCAAGACGCCATCGAATGTGGTGGGCTCAACAAGCCTGTGGCCCCGATCTTTGAGCACAACAACGTCTATGCGCCGTACACCGACCTGTACATCGGTCTGTGCCAAGACATGACCGGGATCGACGGGAACATCTCCCTACATCCGGGGCTCGGAGGTCCCGCCGACATCGAATACAACAACCGCCCGAACTCGCCACAGATTGACGCCGGCACGAGCGTCGGAGCCCCCGCCACCGACGCCGAAGGTGACCCACGTCCTGTGGATGGCAACGGCGACGGCATCGCCAGTTGGGACATCGGTGCGGACGAAGCCGAGACTCCCTCAACAGTGGTCACGGGTCGGGTCATCGACCAGGCAACCGGCAACCCAGTTGCCGATACCTGCGTATCCGCACATGACACATTGGGCTACCACGACGCCCGGGTCGTGACCTCCGCCTCCGGCACCTACGGGATAGCGCTCGAACCAGGCACAACCCGTATCCTCTTCTATGACTGCCGCAGCGTCGGGGTGGTGGAAGAGTGGTTTGAGGACGCGACCGATTTCGACGGTGCCACCCCGGTGAGTGTTGTGGAGGGTGAGACCACCCATGTTGCGGATGCCGCCGTAACCCTCAACAGTCATCCGATCACAATCCATACCGAGAGCCTGCTTGGCAATCCATTGGGTCAGATCTGTGTGCGCATGAGCACAGGTGGGCTCAACTGGGCGGGGACAACCGACGGGAGCGGTGTCGTAGCATTCGAGGCGCCCAGTGCCACCTATGCGCTCTCGGTCGGGATCCCGGGAGCGACGTGTCGGACCGGATACGAACCTGAGCAGATGGACATCACCGTTGGTGGCCCCCACCAAGTCACTGTCCAGCTCGGCCTCGAGCGCTCGACGTTCTCTGACACCGCTGATTCGATCTTCGTCGACAGCATCGATTGGCTGGCCGGTGCCGGGGTCACCAAGGGCTGCAACCCGCCGGTCAACGACAGATTCTGTCCCGACGAGGTCGTTACCAGAGGCCAGATGGCGGCCTTTCTCGTCCGGGCTTTTGGGCTCAGCGGCTCGTACGCGCCGGGTTTCATCGATGACGATGACTCTGTATTTGAAGCCGACATCGAGAAGCTTGCTGCTGCCGGGGTCACCAAGGGCTGCAACCCGCCGGTCAACGACAGATTCTGTCCGGGCGATCCGGTGTCGCGGGGCCAAATGGCTGCGTTCTTGCATCGGGCGTTCGGTAGCGATCTCACGCCGGGGGCGCCCGTTACGTTCACCGACGATGACACCAGCATCTTCGAGGCCAGCATCGAATGGCTTGGCGCGGTTGGGGTTACTAGCGGTTGCAACCCGCCCGCCAACACGAGGTTCTGCCCGGACGCTCCGGTCACGAGAGGGCAAATGGCAGCCTTCCTCGCACGTGCCTTCAACGGTTGACGATCACCTGGCTACGTTCGAATGCGTCTATGCCGCTGGCTAGATCCGTGAGGCACTCCGCGGCCAGCCGTCTGTAGCGGGAGTCGATTCTCCGAGAGGAGGCAGTGAGTTGTCAGCGCCCGGGTTCCCTCCTTCGCAGATAGGCCTCACCGTGCGGGGAGAGCCGATATCCGATCCGGAGGGAGATCGCTAGGCCGAGGTTCTTGAGCTTCCCCACGTCCCTGTTCACGGGTTCGATTCTCGCGGGAGCTGGCACCGACACCTGCAGGCGGACCTCGGGAGAGCCCCACTCGACAGCCTCGCTGAGCCCACGTGGGCCTCGAATGAATCTGTCACCCCGCAGCGATACCTTGTTCGTACCGTGTGAAAGGGGAGCCGTGAAGGTGCTTGTTGCTGCAGGTCCGGGGTCGACACAACGACCCGATGACTTCAACTGGACGGTCGATGGCGAGTTGGTGAGTCTGCCTATCGACACCTGTGATTGCCCGGACTGCGGATGCGAGCGAGCAGTCGCCGGGCTGGCGAGCTGCAAGGCAACCACGACCTTCACCGTGGTCGACAACCCGATACTCGATGCTGATGACTACGTCGCTGCATTCTCGGACGCACTCAAGCGACAGGGATGGGTCCAGAGGGGTGACGAAGCCGTGGCGGCGCAATGGGCACGCAAGCACCTCCGCCACGCAGCACGGTTCTCGCCGGGGCAGACCCTCGAAGTCCGCAACGGGGAAGTACGGGCACGCTGAACCGATCCACACATGCGTTCGACACCAACACATGTGCAGCACATGCAGTAGGATGAAGGGATGAGCAAGATGATCCAGATCCGCAATGTTCCCGAGGACGTGCATCGAGAGCTGAAGGTGCGTGCTGCACAGGCAGGGACGAGCCTGTCCGAATACCTCAACGCCGAGCTGGCTCGCCTCGCCTCCCACCGTCCGCTCGGAGAGCTGATCGCCGAACTCGATCTCGAGCCGTCGCTACGCAAAGGTGAGGCTGCTTCAGCGGTTCGGGCCGGCCGCACCAGGTGATTGTTGTCGACGCGTCAGCGTTCATCGACGCTGTCGACGGTCGGAAGGCAGTGATCGACAGGATCGTGGGTGAGGACATCCACATCCCCCATCTGCTCGACATCGAGGTGGCCAGTGCCCTGAGGCGTCTTGTCTCGCAAGGGCGATTCACCGAACAGCGGGCGACTGCCACGCTGACCCTCCTCCGCCGTGGCGATGTCCGGAGGCACCCACACGAGCCCTTGCTCGATGTCATTTGGGCGTTGCGAGGTCGAGTTACGGCCTATGACGCAGCCTATGTTGCGTTGGCGACCGCACTCGATGCTCCTCTGGTGACCACCGACCGGAAGCTCGGCACACTGCACGATCTGCCCTGCGCCGTCGAGGTCTTCTAGTCACCGCAGCCTGGTCAATCATCCTTGCGGACGACTAAGGATCGTTCTTTCGGCGCTATGCATTCGACTGTTGGCGTCGCATGATGCGAGGCGGGTATAAGAAGAGGAGTGGATCATGAAGGCAGGCAAGATCGTCGCTGGCATCATGGCTGTGGTGCTGGGACTGATGGCAATGGCAACGCTTGTAGGTGGATCGGCCCTCATCTGGGTGCACACGGCGCAACGTGACGCCGACGGTTTCCTGGAAAGCCCCACCTACGATCTGGAGTCTGCGGGCTACGCCATTACCTCCGGTGACATCGACCTCGGCGCTCGGCCCGGCGATTGGTGGCCGGGCAACCTCGCCGACGTACGTTTTAATGCCGAGGCAGCCGACACCGCATCTGACGTCTTCATCGGTATCGGACCGTCTGACGCCGTCGACGGCTACCTGGGGAGTGTCTCCCGGGACGAAGTGACCGAACTCGGGCTTCCCTCCCACGTCGACTACCGGTCTTACAGCGGAGACGCACCGGCCACGCCACCAAACGACCAAGCCTTCTGGGTCGCCTCCACCACAGGCGCCGGGCCGCAGTCTCTCACCTGGAATGTCGACCCGGGGGAGTGGAGCATCGTCGTGATGAACGCCAACGGCGAGTCCGGTGTTGACGTTGAATTCACTGCCGCCGCCAAGGTCGGGGTGCTGCTCGGCATCGGTATCGGCGCCCTCGTGGTCGGGTTGTTCTTCGCCGCCTTCGCCGCCATGCTGATGGTCGAAGCAGTACGTCCACCACGCACCAAGACCGGTGCCCCCGCCGCAGCGATGCCGCCGCAGGCGGCACCCGTCGGGGCCTATCCGCTCACCATCGAAGGCACACTCGACGAGCCACTTAGCCGTGGCCTGTGGTTGGTGAAGTGGCTGCTCGCCATTCCCCACTTCATCGTGCTTGGGTTCCTGTGGGTCGGCTTCGCGCTGCTCACGTTTGTCGCATTCTTCGCCATCTTGTTCACTGGTCAATACCCACGCAACATCTTCGACTTCAACGTCGGCGTGATGCGCTGGACCTGGCGAGTCACCTTCTACTCATACAGCGCCCTCGGCACCGACCAGTACCCACCGTTCACCCTGCGGGACGTCGACTACCCCGCCCGCCTCAACGTCGCCTACCCGCAACGGCTCTCCCGTGGCCTGGTGCTGGTGAAGTGGTGGCTGCTCGCCATCCCGCACTACATCATCGTGGGTCTGTTCACCAGCGGCGTCGTTTTCTGGAGTAACGACTGGATCGGTGGCGAGTGGATCCTGGAGGCAGCCGGTGGCGTCATCGGCGTCCTGGTATTCATCGCCGGGCTCATCCTGCTGTTCACCGCCCGCTACCCGCAAGGTCTGTTCGACCTGATCATGGGTCTCAACCGTTGGGTCTTCCGGGTGATGGCGTACGCCACGCTGATGCGAGACGAATACCCACCGTTCCGGCTCGACGTTGGTGGGCTGGAGACGGACGCGGGGGCGGTGTCCTCGGGGACGCGGTCTCCGGTTGTGGGGGAGTAGAGCCGCGGTAGCGCCTACGTCACCGCGTAGCTGGCTTTCCCCCTCACGATCCAGGCCCTCGCTTTGCTCGGGTCTGGCTCTGCTCTCCCGAACCAAGGGCTGCCCTGCGCGCAGCTTGCGAGCTCCGCTTCGCAGAGCTCGGGGAGAGCTGTAGGAACCAGAGCTTGCGGTCGAGCGGTTCGGGCTCTCCCGCCGGGAGAGAGCTGAAAGGGCTCAGTCGGTCGTGGGTTGGGTGAGGGGGATGGTGATGGTGAAGGTTGTCCCTGCTCCCGGGGCCGACTCAACCTCGATTGTGCCGCCGTGGGATTTGACTGCGTCGTAGGCGATTGCAAGGCCTTGTCCGGAGCCGCGGCCGACTTCCTTGGTGGTGTAGAAGCGCTCGAAGATCCGGGCCCGCACCTCCGGGGTCATGCCGGTGCCGGTGTCGCTGATGGTGAGGACCACAGCCTCGTCGGTCGACTCGGTTGTGATCTTGATTTGGCCACGATCGGCATCGGAGTCGGCGATTGCATGCGCCGCATTGACAACGATGTTCAGCACAACCTGCTTGATCTGCCCTTCGTCGCATTCAGGCTGGGGTAGCTCTTCGTCCAGATCCAACTCGAGGTCGGCGTTGTACTTCCACTCATTGCGACTCACCTCGACAGTGGATGTCACCAGCCGGTTGATGTCGGCCGGCCCAACGTCGCCGCCGGGGTGGGCGAAGTCCTTCATGGCGCGGACGATGTTGGCGATCATGTTCAGACCCTCATGCGATTGTGCGATCGCATCGGGAATTTCCTCCGTCAGGAACTCGAAGTCCAACTCCTTGACGACGCTATCCACCGCTTCCTTGTCGGTCTGCGAGGCGAGTTCCGCGACGCGGTCAAACGCACTGATCAGGTCTGGGAAGGAGGCGTTGAGGAAGGACGTGTTGTCGGAAACGAACTGCACCGGCGTATTGATCTCGTGGGCGATACCGGCCGCAAGCTGACCGATCGACTCAAGACGACCTGCGGCCGCAAGCGACCGCTCCAGCCCAACGATCTCGGTGATATCGCTCATCGTCGAGACCACGCCGATGGTGCTGTCCTTGTGCATGAGCGGGATGATCGATCGGATCACCGTCTCTGGGTGTCCCGACGGCGTGGAGTAATCCATCTGCTTGCCCTTGAGCGGCTCCCCGGTGGCAAGGACTTTGGCTTCCATGGCCTCGTGGTCTTCGACAAGTCTCCGGATCTCATCGGTCGACACGCTGTCCGAGACCTTTACCCCGATCGATGGATCTACGCCTGCTTCCGTGAACCGCTCCATCATTGCCGGGTTGCACCCCATCAGTTGCAGGTGGCTGTCCTTCCACGCAATGGACTCAGGGGTGTGGTCGACGATGGCCCTCAGGAGCTCCTTTTCCTCCTCGACGGTTGCCTGGAGCGATGCTTCCCTGCTCCGCGCCCGCCTCCCCAACCGCCGGGTGATGGCCAGTACGGCAATACCGATTACCGCAGTAGCCGCCAGGATGGCCACGGCAGTATCGGAGTGCCGGGCCTGTGCAGCTAGGCCGGCAGATTGTGCGGCTCGCATTGCAGATCTGTACTCCTCGTTGGCGGTGCGCCAGTCTGCGAAAGCATCGTCAAGGGAGGCAACGGCCATCGTCTGTGCCGCGGCATCTCCGGCATCGACCGCATCGATAGCGTCGTTGCCGGCTGCGGCAAGGCTGAGGTTGGCCTGATAGAGCGCTTTGCCGAAGTCGAGGAATGGTGAGTTGGGATCAAGATCTGCTGTAGTGGCAATAAGTTGATCGATGTTGGCGGAGATTTGGGCGGTCTGCATTTGGATCGCCTGCTCACTGCCTTCACCCTGCCGGATGGCCAGCATTGCCTGTAGGTACTGCTGGGTTGCGCTCTCCTGCATCCCGTCGAGATGCTGTTCGGCATTGGCCCAGTGCTCGTGATCCGCGGCCGACCTGCCGAGCCAGACCACCATGACGCTCGAAGCGAGCAGTGAGATGGCGGCCATGATGGTGAGTGCCGCACCTATCACTGTCACCAGATGGGCGATGGTCAGATGACTGAGGCGAGATCGAGGGGAGCTGCGATTGGGCTCAGGTGGCCACAAAACCTCGATTGCGGGAGTGTCAACCGGCGCGCTGCTGTCATCGGGTACCGAACGCGCTGCCCTGGTCTCGGTGGTGTCGATCATTGGGTCTCTCCGTCGAGTTCCCTCACCTGTCGGCCGCAGTGCCCCTGCATTAGTCGACGTGTATCAACTACGTCCAGAACCACACCGACGGCCAGCGACGAGTCGGCGGACCGCGACCGACTCCCGCTAGATACCGAAGTCACCGCTGGAGCCCGTCCATCGGCTCACCCGAGGTCTACCTCGCAATAGCTCCCCACCTGGCGAATCAGGCCCCAAGTAGCTCCGCTTCCTACCTGAAGTGTGCGTAGACCTGGCGTTGGAGCACGTCATGAGGATCGTCGAACCCCGACTCCATCGCAGCCAGTAGGAAGTCATCGGTTGGGTTGCCGCTATCGGTGTGCACGACGATCGAACCAAGCATTACCCCGTCTGACTCGGGGCTGATCGCCAGCAGCAACTGTTCGAACGTCGGAGGGTCAACCATCATTCTGAGCGCATCGAGGATCACCCACTTGAGTTCGCTGTGGGTGATCGTGTCGCGACGTTTGGCTCTGATAATCGTGATCATTCGAGCCAGGTCGACCGCTTGGCCCCATTCCTTTGGTGTCGCGGTGGGATCGAGGTAGGGGGCGGTCCCGCGTTCACCGGTATCGGTGACATGGCGATCGGCCTGCGACGCTCCGATGTTCGACAAGCGTTGGTGGCTCACCCTCGCCCGCTTCTGCGCCTGGGCCGCCGGCTGTGGTGTGTGCTCGGCCGCTCGACGCCGTGCTTGCTCGATCCGTTCCTCACGATTCATC
This sequence comes from bacterium, assembly GCA_024228555.1. Classification (GTDB taxonomy): domain Bacteria; phylum Actinomycetota; class Acidimicrobiia; order Spongiisociales; family UBA5794; genus JAAETI01. The sequence continues at coordinate 27,854 of JAAETI010000404.1, forward strand.
GGATGATTCTCGCGCATCGGGAGGACTTCGTATCCGCAGGGGAGCCTTCGCTCAGGATGGCTGCGATGTGATGTGTGATCCGACAACCTTGCACCACCAACCGGGCACCGTGTCTGGCGGCACCTTTGGTGCACGACATCGTCGGTCGCGTGCGGGAACTACCCCCGGCAGTTTCCTGGGGATTCGCTCAGCAAACTCCAGCAGCCCCTGGTTTTGGAGGGCGGGATCAGGCCCGACCAACGGGAGGGACTGAGCCGCGAGGGGGAGGAGGTGCTCCCATCGTTCGGGTACATATTGCGATGATGTCGGTACGCTCCTGGCGTGATCAATACTCGCGCAGTTACGGCAGCCTTTGCGTTGGTTCTCTCTGGATGCACCGGGGCGACCGCGGTCACGACAACCGCTGCGCCACCAACCACAGCAGGCGAAGCTGCTGCGACCCCGACCACCACGATGACCACGACGACAACCGTGGCCATTACCACCACAACGGTCTCGCCGTTTGCTCGACCGGATTGGCTGGGCACGATCGTGCTGCCGCTGGGATCCGATGGTGAGAACGGGATTGCGCAGCCGACCCCTCCGGAGTTGCAGGACCGTCGCCTCGAGACGATCGATCGACTGCCGCCCCCGGCGGATGACCAATTTGTGGCCACCGTCAGCCCCGTATCCGATGATGTCATTGCACGGTCCACATGGACCGAGGATTGCCCGGTCACTAGGGATGAGTTGGCCTACCTGAACGTTACCCACTACGGATTCGACGGTGAGTTCCACACCGGCGAGGTCATCGTGAATGCCTCGGTCGCCGAGGACATCGTCGGCGTATTCGAGAAGCTTCACGCTGCCCGTTTTCCCATCGAGTCGATGAAAGTGACCACCCAAGCCGAGCTCGATGCGCCACCGACCGGTGATGGCAACAACAGCGGTGCGTTTGGATGTCGCGAAGCCGTCGGCTCGGGTGCCTGGTCGCAACACGCCTTCGGTCTTGCGATCGACATCAACCCGTTTCACAACCCTTATGTCTCTAGCGAACTCGTCATCCCCGAGCTGGCCGACAGTTACCTCGATCGAGAGCGGAGCCTGCCCGGGATGGTCCTTGCCGACGGTGTCGTATTCGAAGCATTTGCCGAGATCGGGTGGGCATGGGGCGGCAACTGGAACTCGCTCAAAGACTGGATGCATTTCAGCCAATCCGGCCATTGATCGCGGCCGGGTTCTCCCAAAGTGGTTGTTTGCAGCCCACGTCGGCCGACAGGTCCGTGGATCTAGCCGCACGAGGCCACCATGAATCCCAACGAAATCAGAATTCTCAAAGAGATCGAAGCTGCCGAGTCGCAGGACGACGCCGCATTTGCCGAGCGGATCGCCGAAGGCCCCGGCCTTCCCCTCCGTTACAAGCTGATCGCCGGCGCAATCGGCCTAGTCGGACTAGTCCTCGTCATGATGTTCCCGGCCAACCTTGCCTTTGGCGTTGCCGGATATCTTGTACTGGTTGCGATCGGCACCGATGCACTGCGTCGCCGCCCGGTCCGTCCCTTCGGCGAGACACCGATGCAGTTCTTCCATCGTATGACTGCCGGGCTGTTTGCCAACACCACCGTTGTCGAACCCAGTCTGGACTGAAGCGGGCTACTGCTCGATCCAGTCGACGATGAAACGCCGCTGCTCGGGCGTTTCCGGCGAAGCACGATGACCCCTCACGGTGTCAGCCTCTCGTAGCTCTGCAATCACATCGATGACGTTGTCCGGCGTCGCCAGCCCATGGCGCAGCAGCCAGCAACCGACGACCGTCCCAGTTCTGCCAACTCCACCCCAACAATGGATATACACGCCACCGCTCTCGAGCCCTGCGTCGATGGCGTCGAGGATGTCGACCATTTCGGGTTCTGTAGGGACAGACATGTCGACGACGGGGCGACGGATCATGCTTGCGGTTGGGGCAATGGCCCCCTCGTAGGAGCGGAAGAGCTGTCCTTCGTGGTTCCTTGCGCCCGGTTCCATCAGGTTGACAAACGTGGTGATGCCGGAGTCGACCAAGGGCAGTACCGCAGCGTCAGATGCACCGGGACACGGTCCCGCAATGAGCCGGTCGGCGACAACCCAGTAGGTGCCGGTCTTCGGTGGTGCCGCGTTGTGCGCAAGGTCCATCAGCGTCAAGCTATCAGAGTGTTTGTCGGGTGTGCACTTGTCATCGGAGGCGCTCCCGTCTTCACCCCCCTTGTTCGGCCTGGGGCCGTCCAGTGACGGGACCGAAGCTGATTGGGGCCAAGTCACAGCATGGGAGCCGCCGCATCGTGTGGCGCCCCCGACCCGCTGAGGGTCAGCCGATCGTCGTTGAACGCAAACGTTTCGACCCCGCTCAACGCCGGGTGAAACGTCTGCTCGGCTTCCACACTGCGGGCTCGCACCCATGGCCGTCAGCCCCATGGCGCCAAACGAGATGTCGGAACCGGACACACTCACGGTGCCAAGGTATGAACTACAGGCGGCTCATCCGCTGGCTCGCCGGCGTCGTCACCACCACCGCATGCGGCCAACACAACAGATACGAGCACCATGCCAATGAGTGTCTTCATCGCTATCCGACGTTGCCCGTCTCCGTTGATTTCCACTACGTAGCGCAGCGTTGGCTATTGCGTAGAATTCGACACCACAATCGACGACCCGTCCGTACACTCAGAAGCGCTCGATTGAAGGGGACGCAAATCATGAGCATCACTGTCCGAACCGGCTTCAAGGCCGCAATGGCATTCCTCCTGATGGTTGGGATGCTGCTGCTGGCCCCTAGCCCGGCTAGCGCCGCCCCGCTCACTGCGGCTGACTTTGCCGCAGACTGCAACACAGACGGCCGACTCGACGTATCCGGCACCCAGCGCTACGTCGGTGGGAGCGGGGTCATTGTCGCCGACTGCATCGTTGTCCACGAAGCCGGGGCGACCCTGGTTCTGCGCAACGTCGATCTCTCTGCAGGTGGCAACATCGTCGCCATCAGCAGCCTTGAAGACGCAACGATCAAGGTCGTCGACAGCACCATTGTGGCCCGGGGAGCGCTCGAACTGACCGCAGGCTGCTGCGCAGGCGATGAGCTCGTGCCGGATGACAATGGAACCGTCATCGTCAAGCGGTCGACACTCACGGCGGTGACCATCCAACTGATGTCCTCGTTTGACGGACTCAACGGGAGGGTCGTGGTCCGCAACTCGACACTGGATGCCACGGGAGCATTGGGGGTACAGATCCGCGCTTCTGATCTCAGCGGCGCCGACGGCAGCCTGCGCCTCGTCGACTCCACGATCACATCTGCAGGGGACATTCTCGTCCGAACCGGCATAACCGGTAGGACGGTTGCTCGTCGCAACACGCTAAACGGTCTTGGTACCACCACCATCGCGACCGGTGCAAGCGGGTCATGTGTTTCGGTAGGAAACACCCCAGCGGTGGCTTGCACCTAGGCAAGGATTCCTGTCCCACTGCTCAGGCAGTGGGACAGGCAGGTCAATCTGCTCTCGAGTCGTACTCTGGGACAGCCCCCAGCCGAGACAGGGGATCGTCCCCCATGTTGATGGTGCGGATTCGAAATACGTTGTCGGCATGGGAGACACACCAACACACACAAAGGGCCCGGACGAGGTTGTCGTGTTCTTGCACGACGTGCACCGGGAGGGGCTGCTGTCCGACAGCCTGACCGAGACACTGATCAACTATCGCACCCACAGCACCCAACCCGCTGTCGCCGCGGTTCCGGCCGCGGCCACGACGGTTGCACAACCGCACCCGGTCTTCCGGACCGCTCCACCGGTCGCCCTCAAGCCGCAACCACAACCGTCGGTGCAACCCGCGCCGGTCGCTCGCCCGACCCCTAGATGCCGTCGCGTGCCGGCCTATGGGCGCGATTCGCCAAGAAACTGTGGGGAACCTTCACCGCCGATTTCGCCGCCAATGCTCTGACCTACGTCGGCGTCCTGCTCTCGGTCGTCGTCATCTTCACGTTCTTTGCGTTTGGCTACTTCAGCGATTGGATCGCTACCAAGGAGCTGCGCCCGCTCGCCGAGATTGGTGTGGTTGCATTCTTCCTCGGCCTGGCCTGGGTGCTGCGGCACCGCACCGGTATCCCGCAAACCTCGGTCGCAGTCGAGATGATCGGGATCATCCTCATTCCCGTCATGTTGTCCGCTTCGTTCCGCGACGGGTGCACTCCGGCGTATCGGGCGTGGTGCTTGCCGCCCGATATCGATGGCCCCGGTCGTTGGGCCGCCTACGGCGTAGCCGGCCTTGTTGCCACTGGCATCTACTACCTGTACGCCCGTCGTCGTCACATCTATTCCTACCTGGTGGGGCCGATGCTGTGGACCAGCATTGGGGCGTTCGCTCTCTACCTCGAAGACGGAATCGAACTCTTCCGAAACGGTGGTCCGCTGCACCTGACCCGATTCTCGAGTGATGGCATCTCTGCTCCCCAGCTCATCATGGTGCTCAGCGCGATTGGGTTGACGATCTTGATTGCGGGCCGCATCCGCACGACCGCGATCGGCAATACCCTGGCAGTCCCGCTTGCTCGTTCCGGTGTCTTCTTCACCCCCTTCCTACTTGTCCTCTCGGTGGTCTTCTCGTACAACGACGCCGTAGGCGCCGGGATTGAAAGCCCGTCGTTCGCCGACCTTGCCTGGCCCAACGTTGCCGTGTGCACAATCGCCGCCGTGGTGTTTGC
>JAAETI010000405.1 GCA_024228555.1 bacterium
GGGCCGGGTCGTGATCGATGATGAAGCCAGCGAAGATCCTCAGATCGGTGTCGATCCCGGCCACTGAAGTTGGTCGGAGTGAGACTTTGACCTGGTCAAGGTAGGTCAGCATGGTCGCTGCGAGCCGAGGTGCAGCCTCGTAGAGAGCGGTCCAGGAGTGGGGGATCTCACCGGTGAAGCCATGGTCATGGCCGAGGGAGTCGGCTGGAAGGGCGGTCATTGGACATCGGCCCGGACGACCTGGGCGTCGATGGCGTCGGCCGCTCGACGGTATTGCTCGGCCAGCCAGTCATCAGCCAAATGGAGATAGACCCTGGTGGTTTCAACCGAGGCGTGACCGGCTTGGGCCTGCAACGCTTCGAGGGACATGCCCGCTTCTCGGAGACGGGTGAGACAGGTATGGCGAAGCTCGTGACACGAACCGTGATCAAGGCCAGCCCGTCGGCGGGATCCTCGCATGATCTCATCCAGTCCTCGAGCGGTCAGAGGTTGTCCGCGGTTGGGTCCTTTCAACACCACGAACACCCGATCCGTCGAAGCATCACCGGGGCGTTCCAAACTGAGGTAGGACGACACCGAGATGAAGAACCGCTCCGAGATCGGGATCAAGCGTTGCCGGCCGCCCTTGCCATCAACGATGAACACCCGCCGATCAGCGAGGCGGAGATCGTCGAACCGTAGACCGAGGACCTCGCCACGACGGAGACCTCCCAGCACCATCGCTTGAACCATGGCCCGGTCTCGCTCGGTCCGCAGCACCTCGATCAAGGCGTTCACCTCGGCCGGGGTCAACACCTTGGGCAACGTCTTGGGGGTCCGCACTAGCGGCACCCCTTGTTTGGGTCGGGTTCGTTCCCGGCGGGTCATCAAACCCGTCGGCACCGGGTTACGGGTCAGCGACGTTCCACCCCGAGCCAACACATAGGCATAGAACGTCGACACCGACGACAACCGCCGGCGGATCGTCCGAGGCGACAACCCCGAACTCCCATCGATCCGAACCACGGTCGATCCCGACGACCGCTGAGACCGGATGAAGGCCATCACATCAGCCGGCATCACCCGGACCGGAGTCCTATCAACGGTCGAGAAGAACACCTTCAGATCGAACGCCTGGGCCAGCACCGTGTTCGGCCGAGCCCGCGACCGGCAAAACTCCAGATACTCATCCACCAACGGATGACCAACCGACACCACCAACTCGCCCGACTCGCTCCGAGACGCGACAACACAAGGCATCCACCGCACGACAACCCAACCTCTCCCTCAGCCCACGAACCGGGCCAAGATCACGTGCATATCATGCGATTCCGAGTGACTGAGACGGTCATAAACGCGACCACGGACGGTGCGATGAGCGCTTCTTACTCAGCGATGGCTAGGCGCTCGCGGTCGGTGGCGAAGGGAGTCCAGCCGCCGGTGTACCGATACTGAAGCCAGGGATA
>JAAETI010000406.1 GCA_024228555.1 bacterium
ATCATCCACAACGATCACGACGTCCGAGATTGCTCCGATATCGAGTTCCTCGGTGGTCGAAAGATCGGCATCGTTCAACTCGAGGGGGTCGACCATCTCGATTGGCAGATCGAACAGGTCCTTTACTGTCGCCGGCTGCCCGCGTCGTGCGCCGGTGATGGAGGAGACGGGTGCGCCCAGGATCGGCACGTCGGGCATAGCCAACCTTCGATTGGAGAGGTACGCCAGCCCAACGGCGACCTCCACTCCCATTCGAACGTTGGACAACAACCCGATGTCCTGGTCAACCCTGAGGACCGGCCGACCGGTCATGGCTGGGCTGAGACAGACCCGCCAGGAAGAAGGTGATCGTGGCCATCGGCTTCGGCCTGAGCAACGAGCATTGCCCAACTCATGTTCCAGTCGACCGGTCGATAGTGCACGAAGATCGAGCAGTACGAACGTCCGACCATAGGTTCGGGCCGAGAATGGACAGAACGGGCGCTCTCGTAGAACACCATCTCGCCTTCCTCCAAGGCGACGTCGTGGCTGTCGCCGTCTACATCGACGATACGCAAGTGCCAGGGCGTATCTGTGTCGTGCATGAGATGGACCACAGAGGAGATGACGTGTGTTTCGATCCGATCGACGTGGGGCAGGAGCCGATGGCCGTCTCTATACACGCGAACCCCGTAGGCTGCGGAAGGCACGAGAGGAAAACCCGCCCAACGCTCGTGCATGGGCTTGAGTTCGGCCAGGACGTCCTCTGCGAGCGGACCGAGCGGAATGAAGTCTGGGTGCCCGACCAGGAAGGGATCGTCGCCGGCGCCCGGCTCGGGGCCTGCCGACATGATGCCTTGATCCACGAATTCCCGCAGGCGGAGGTAGGTCGACGTTGGCACCGGCGCGGCCTCGAATCCCCGAGGTGTGAAGCTCGGAATGTACCGGGTGGCAAGCTCGTTCTGCTGTTCGGGACGCAGATTTGGCTGGACCACTGGTGGTGTTACATCGAGGAAGAAGCCCGTGATGGCATAGCGAACACCGGGTTCACCTTCCGACCGGTTCCGAACGGGCCGCACCTCGTGGTAGGCCCATGGAGGGAAGAAGGCGATCGAATTGTCAATTGGCTCGACGTCCTGGAAAGTATCGACTCGGATGAGTCGGTCGTCAGCAGTTCGCTCGTGGTCATAGAGTCGCAGCTCTCCACCATCGAATTTCGTGGCGGGGTCCTCGAAGTAGTAGGTGAAGGTGAGTCGCCGCGGACGATTGTGGATGAGGTCTTGATGCTCCATGAAGAAGTCGCCGTCTCTGTGAGCACTCAGCCAGAGCTCGATCCCTCCGAGCTCGAAACGCGGTACACCGATTTCGAGACGGATGTGTGGCAGGAGTGCCCGTAGCGGGGCCTCGAGGATGTCACGAAGAGGCTCTGCCGAGGCTACCTGTCCTCTCCGGGCGGACGGGTCTATGGTGCCGTGTGGCGCGTCGTTCCGGGTGATCTCAGCGGCGCGAAACTCACTGCAGTCTAGGGCGAAGTCAAGCATTCGCTGGTGGGAATCGTTGTCGAGAAAGTTCTCGAGTTGAACAAAGCTCGGTCGTACATGCGTCACTGGATTCCATCTCCACGGTTCGTTCGCTCGGCGAGTTCGAGTATAGCCGGGACGGTTCTCGCGGTCTCATCTCGCAAGGAATACACCGCAACAATCTGACGAGCCAGCGTGGCAGCTGCTTGCATCGCCCGCTCGGGTGCTACTGCAGCAACAACCATACCGTCGAATGCCGCGAGTGCTGTCGATGCGGGTGAAAGCACCTCGGGATTCCAGTTGGCTCCAGGCCGGTAGCGGGCGAGAACGGCAACCGAAGGCCGGTACGTTCGTTGCGCGACAGTGCCAATCGACCGGGGATCGAGCAGCGTCCGACCATGCGGGGTTCGGAGATGAATTGGCCGGGGATAGCTCTGAATGCGCCCGTTCGGAAGCAGAATGGCGTACTCGTCCGAGAGGTATTGGGCTCCCGCCCGGACCAACGCTTCGACGAGAGTCGACTTGCCCCACCGAGAACGCCCAGGAAGGAGGATTGCACGGTCGTTCCACCCAACGACTCCGGCGTGAACGAACACTCCGGCGCGCGAATGAAGGGCGACCGAGAGGTGGAGATCATCGAGCACGCGGGCAGTTGTCTTCCCGACGCGGGCCGGATCCGGCGGGCGCCCTGGGTCGCG
>JAAETI010000407.1 GCA_024228555.1 bacterium
CGCTTATAAGTCTCAGATCTCTACTGGATATAATCCTGATAACAACAAGATTGAGATCTTTGACACCGACGGTGCGCGAAAGCTGTCGACTGTCTACGTACCGGACAAGGAGCTTGTATCGATGATGTCCTTTGTCGACGGAGCTCGATTGCTCTATGTGCTCCCATCGAAGGGCGTAGGAATGGTCGTGGACACGGAGAGCGGGGACATAATTGCCTCGCCCCCCCGACGCGACGTTCAGTGGGTCGCGCAGAAGACAGCTCGGTTGTTCGGATATGATCGGGACTCCGGCATGTTTACCGTTGTCGACCTTACCACGGGCGCAGTGATCGTCACTATCGATGCACCTGGTGATGCTCGCCTTCGACGCTTCTCACTCACGCCGAAGAACGAGATTGCCGTTATCCTATACTCCGATGGCTCGCTGGCTATGCTGGCGCCTTCGGACGCCCAGGAGAGACGGCTCTCTGCAGATGGCGGCGGCCGTGTTCTTGAATTCTATGGCTCGCTTGAGGGCAGTAACTCCATACTAGTGTCAACTGGCACCGATTCTGTAGCTATTCTCAATGCGGCAACTAGCGTCATTCAACCTGTGGACGGTGTTACATCAGAGCAGAAGCCGGTGCTCGCAGCCGCCTTACCGAGAGGGCGGGTCGCCTATATTGAAGAGCAGGGTAGCTCGTATATCAGATTCCAGGGAGGGTCGACACTGGAGCCGACTGAGAACAGCATCGAGGGGCAGGTGGAGTCGCTGGTTGGCACAGTCGTCAGCGAGGGCGTACTCGTCAAGGATGACACCGGTGAGGTGTACTGGGTGCCGGAAGATCGTGACCGAGTGGAGGTCCTGATCTCAGGCAATGCGGACCCGCTGACCAGCATCGCCGTATCGGCGCGCTCAGGGCTACTCGTGGTCGGTCACCAGTCGGGGATGATACGCGTGCACCGAGCGCCAGGCATGCAAGAGACGCTCGAGCTGCGCGGTCACACAGCGCGTGTGAGTGTGCTCTCGCTCTCCGAGGGCGGCGCAGAGCTCGTCTCTGCCAGCGCGGATGGCACAGTGAGGCACTGGTTGATCACGACACCGGCGGTGCAGGTCGTAATCGGCCCCCACGCGTGGAATAATGGGGACTACGAAGAAATGGATTTTGTCACCCGCCGGCGTATGGCGCTTGCCCCCGACAGTCGGTCAATTGCGCTTCGGGACGACGACCATCACGTTAGCATCTGGAGCATCGCGGGGGAGGGGACGTCTCCGGTTAGGCGAGAGGATACCGGTGGGACCCTCGACTTCGGATTCACACCAGACTCGGGTCGAGTGTTCATCGTCAACGACAAGGGCGAGCTCAATATTCATCAGATAGATGGGACGGCTATCGGGCAGTGGGGGGACGTCGCGCCGATAATCGATCTCACAACGCTAGATTTATTCCAGAGCAGTGATGTCTCGCCGCTTTTGGCTTTCGATTCGACCGGGTCGCGACTTGTGACAACCTCCGACACCTCCGGCGTGTATCTGTGGGACCTGACTTCACCCGCTTCTCCCACTCTACTAACTGAGTACCTCTATAAGTCGGGCGTTGGAGTACGGGTTCGTGCGAGGTTCGTGGGATCAGAGCTGACGTGGAGGGGGGATGATGACATTCAGGTGTGGTCACTAGGTGCAGCGACCCCGACGAGGCGTGTCAAGCTCGATGAGTCGGAGCAACTCATGGCGGTAGACGCGGTGTCCGGACGCGTAGCGACCAGAAACGCCGGGCGAGTGAGAATCTCAGCATTAGGCGATGGCCCAGCCGTGGAACTGATAGACCCTCCGTCGGTAACTCACGCATGGTTCAGTGCCGATGGGTCCCGGCTACTAACTGCGAACCGAGTAGGGATCGACTTCCAGGGTCTCACTGTATGGAGTGCTCACGAAGGACGCATGCTCAGCCAGGTTGGAGGTGAAGACGGCGTCGCGTTTTCCGAAGTGCTTCTTAATAGGGACGGCTCGCGTTGCCTAACGCGTCCTGCCAAGAACGGCCCGACGGATCTCTGGGATATGAACACTGGCAGTCGGATAGCCTCACTGGGCCCCGATTTCGTGGAGAAGATAGAATTCTCACCCGACGGGCGGCGTTTCTTTATCGCCTCGTCGCTGTCGAACGAAGGCCAAGGAGGTGTGTGGTTGCACGATGCGGTAACCGGCGAAGCGATCTGGGAGGAGGTGAGTACTATCTACGATCCTGGAGGTGTTTCGTTCTCGCCTGATGGTGTCTACATTATCGTCTACGATCGTTCTAATTCTCCGGGCATCGCATTCTCTCCAGTGCTTCTCGTTGACGCGAAACTGGGAGAACTCGTCAGCGATCTCTCAAGTCCGGTCGGCCGAATTCTCGACGCGGCCTTTGACCGAGCCGGCAGATGGCTATTCGGGATGAGGGATGATGGGACAGTGGTACGTTGGCGCACGCTGTCGAGACCTGGTGAGGCGCAGCAGCTCGCGCGCGCGATGGTCGAGCGGTGGAAG
>JAAETI010000408.1 GCA_024228555.1 bacterium
CCCGACCTGATTGCAACGGTATGTGCGCAAGTTAGCAATTGTGCCCGTGACTCTGCCAGCCTCGTGGAATATCGGTTGGCCTGCTTGTGACTATGGGTTCACCGAGGGCGTCCTGGCCGTACTCGGTGGACTGCACAGAGCTCTTCTTGTCTGCTCATTGCCGAGTTCTCAACACCCCCTCAGCCTCGATCGCGCCAACCATCAACAGTAGAAGTGCGTCGAAGTTGTGGCCGAAACTCACCAAGTCATCGAGTTTGGCTGTCTGTGTCTGACTTTCGTGTCAAGGCTGACATGTCAAAACTGGCGTCGTGTGTCTGACCAGGGCCTGGTCGGGAGGCAGCCGGAGCCTCAGCCTCGGACGCAACACACGCAGGGCACGTTCTCAGACGCTTGGTGTGCGGGTGGTGAAACGGGCCTGGATGATTCTGTTGTGTGCTGATGGTGTGCCGTTACGCCAGATCACTGAGCGGGTGTCGATCAGTGAGCATCAGGTGACGTTGTGGCGGCGCCGGTTCCTGGCCGAGGGACTCGACGGTTTGAACGATCGTCCCCGGTCGGGTCGACCTCGCCGGTTGGGTCACGATGAGCGGATGAAGATGGCAGCGATCGCGACATCGGCTAAGAAAAGGCAGCCTGGCCAAACCAACCCAGTTCGGTTACACCAGCCAAGTCACCGACAACCGGGACGGGATCGTGTTGGACTACGAACTCTGTGCCGGCATGCCAGCCGACGCCCCACGACTCGCCCCGGCCATCGAACGAATCATCACCGCTGTTGGTGTGACGCCCGACGCAGTCACAGCCGACCGAGGCTACGGCCAGACATCAGTCGATACCGAACTCGAAGCACTCGGCATCAATATGGTTGCCGTGCTCCGCAAAGGCAAGGTGTCCCAGAAACGTCACGCCATCGAAACCGTCGACCGGTTCGTCGAGCTAGTGAAATGGCGTACCGGATCCGCGGGCCGCATCGCCGCTCTGAAACGTCAACACGGCTGGGCCAAGACCGGCCTCACTGGTCTCGAAGGGACCCGAGCCTGGTGCGGGTGGGGTGTGCTCAGCCACAACCTCACCAAGATCGCTGCCCTCAGAAACTGACCCACAGCGACCCGAAAACCACAACACACGCCATCCTCGATCCGACGCACCCGCAACAGACATCGACGCCACCAGCAGAGCAGCCAACCACCCGAGACCCCAACTCACTAGCTAGCTACTTCTTCAGGGGCAAGTAGCTAGTTCGATAGTGCTATCGTCGATGTTGGGTGGGGCCCTGGATCATCTTGAGAGGAGCTACCTATGGAGACAAAGATCACTAAGAGTGCAGTCCATAGGACGACGATCGCAGTGATGACTATAAGAACGGCTTTTAGAATAGGAGACACTATATCTGGTCCTTTCGCTTAGGTAACTATAGCTCTACAGATTGTCAAGGAAGGTATCGCTTGAGTTCCGTTTCTAGTTCCTCGAAGATCTCTTTTGAGACTGGTATGAGATGGGCGACGCTGCAATCAAATTCGTCTACCGTCAGCAATATCTGATCAGAGTTGTCATCGTCTATCAGGGTGCCTAGGAATTGATCAAGATCAGTCAGGAGTAACGGCGGTTTGTGCCAAATGATGGAATCGGGTTGTCTCGGTGATTGGTGGCGGGGTGTTGTCTGCACTGAGGCCCATGTGCTGTGCTTTCAGCCGACGAGACACCAAACTCCTATTTGCTCGTCTGAGATTTGGTAGACGCGAGTCCTCGCACATCCATCGCGAGTTGAGTCCTCGTCGAGTTCTAGCACTGATAGTCGCACCTCGTCGCGGCCGATCAGTTCCGAAACTGTGCTACCGCATGATGTCACACCTGCGTCACCAGTCTCATTGCTGGCTGAGATGCATCCGGAGGTGGGATCTGATGCGAGGAATACCGCTCCAGTGGGCGTAACCATTATTTCTTGATCAGTCTCTGAAAAGGATTCATAGGTTGTAGGGCCTACTGGCATACCTGCCAGGGCGAGTCCTGCGAGTAACACAAGTAGCAGGACAGCACCAGCCGCTACCGCCAACAGTTTCTTCATAGTTCACCTTCAGCTATTCTCTTGTCAAGGCTGTCAATGATGCCATCCATTGCAGTCCTCAGATCCTTTGAGCACCCAATAGCAGCAAGTGCAATCACAATATCATCCGTGTGTAGGCCACTGATTGGTTCAAACTCTTCATCGTAGAGAGAGTATGCATAGTCATACATCATGTTCGTGTTTGGGGGGTTTGCCCCTTTGGTAGCGCGGTAGCTGGAACGGACAGACCCAACTTGGTACTCCGCTTTCGGAGGGAGAGTAGAGGCGGATCCTGGTCGGGTCTGTCCGTGCCTTGAATATTGGGGATCGTTCATGAGACGAGCATGAGAATGTCTTTGCGATTCCGTGGCAGACCCCTACCACCTACACGTGGCTTGCAGTCAAGCCTCGGGCCCGGGGGTCTTGGTGATCCACTTGCCCGGATCTCCGCGGAGCACCGTTGTGCGCTTCGTTCCCAACCATCGACCCAAGGGCTCCAAGGACGACAGCGCCGACGAGTTTCGCGATGGCGATCATGTGAGGCTCCAAGCCGGGACACCAACCTTGCCGTGTCACCGACAGTAGCCAGAGGTATCACTAGCCCTGATTCCTTACAGCGCCTATTGAGCGTGATGGTGCCGCGTCCGCGAAAAGCCCCTCTGGTATGGGATTGTGTAGGTGTTCTACGCCAGCACAGTCCCAGCAAGAAGGGCACTTCCGAGGTGAACGGCAACAGCCCTTGTCGTGTGAAGGTTGAACCTGGCGGAACGGGGGTCGTGGCCCATGTCGGGTTGCACGCGGTGGGCGCGTTCGCTGACCGGCTCGGCCTTGGCAACGCCTTGTCGGAGGCGCTGGTGTGGCGGGACCCGGGCGTACCCGTCCATGACCGGGGCAAGGTGCTGGTGCAGTCGGCGTTGATGCTTGCCGGGGGCGGCGAGTCCTGCTTGGACATCGAGCATCTCCGTGTAGGCCCGGACCTGTTCGGGTCGGTTCCGTCGGACACGTCAGCCCAGTCGTCGAACAGGCCCAGGATCTCGGCCTCTTCCCAATCCAAGAGCCCATGGACCGGGTTCCCTCCTGGTGTGGCGTCGTCGAGTGGTTCACCCGCTTCTTGGAGTCGTTGCCATCGCCAGGCCCGCCGTCGTTCCAACTCCAGCACCGAGCACACTCTTGATGCTGTCCAACCAGCATCGACCCCCAAAGCGATCAGGTCCAACAACGCGGTCTTGTCGGCCCCGGTCACGCGGTTGGGGACCGGGCCGTTCAGTCGTCGGGTAGCCCCAGCGCATTGCTGCGCTGGGGCCCCTCAGAACCGGACTTGCCCACTTTCTAGGCATCCGGCTCAAGCAGGCTTTTGAAGATCCGTTGCCGTAGCCGTCTTACGTTGTCCTCGTGGGCTGACCAATCAAGGCTTTCCCAGTCGGCAACGTCGGTGGGTCCGTTCACTCTGGCAGACCTCTCACAGTCACAACCAGTGACCGCTTGACCTGTCATCGTGTCCAACTTGCCCCTTTCCGTTCAAACGTTTCGGGCATCGAAACATCCAATAGCTCACCCGGTCCACGTCAGCCCCCTTTCGGGTCAAGCACAAAGCTTGTATCCGGCCAGTTATCCAACACGACCACCCGGAGGGAGCAGCCACCAGTGTTGGTTTCCCGCTGGTCTTTCGACCTGCCGGCATTCGCTTCTTGGACCATCCTTCACCCGCCGAAGAACTCAGCCTTCCTCACGGTCGGCCTACCAAACCAAACAGGTTCGGCCTTCGACGGGATTGTCACGTTCCACACGGTCGAGACCCGACCAGCAGGGTGTCCTCTGTACTCCGGGGCCCGGTGTCCACACGACCAGCAATTGGTGACCGGTCGCCGTCACTGCAATCACAGCAGCAGCCCTATCCCTCAGTGTCACATCCCATCTTCTGAGGCTAAAAGTGACGAAGCATCAACAAGGATTCACTCACGTTCACCCATCTGATCTTCTCCTCACCTGTAATCCCTGGATGGAACAGAGACCCTCGGGCTTTCCTCCCGGTGCTTGACACCCCACCGTTACCAGCGACGCGCCCCAAGAGCGGAGACAGGCAATGAACACTGACCTCGAACTCGCTGTCAGACACAGCTACATATCCAACCCTGCACTCCAGCGAGAACACTCAAACCGTGCGACCTCGTGCCGCACCCAAGACACTTCTCCCCGCAGCAACGCCAGCTCGACGGCTTGTTCCGCGATTGTGGACTGCAAGCGGGCGACCTCGGTTTCGAGCTCGGCGATCTGGGTTCGTTCGGTCTGAGACTGTTTTGGCTTGCCCGGCTTCGAAGCTGGCAACGGTGCGATGACCCCATCGCGAGCAACCGCCTGGAACCGAGTGACCGTGGGGTCCGGTCCGCCCCAACCTCGGCTGTAGCATCGCCTGACGGAGTTGCACCGACAGTATCCGCACCCAAAGTCGTATTTCTGCTCTCCAGTATGAATCCGCTTCGGTTTCCGTGGCGTTGTCATCTACGAAAGCCTCCTCCATGAAGGCCAACAACCCTCTCAACAGCTGCTTGAAGGAACACGGAACCTGTCGCTCAAGGTCAGCGGCACGCGGCCGATTCACCGTTGGGCGACGACGGGGTTGAAGGGGCTGACAGGGCCGCGAGTCGTCTGATGGCCCGAGACTTGGGTTCACCGAGTGGCGAGACGGGATCTGGACGCGTGACCTCGCCACGACGGCGCTGAAGGCGCCAGGGCTGGCGATTCGTGAAGCCCGCCGCGGATTGGTTGATTGAGCAAGCTCAGTCGGAGTCTTCGACTCTGAACACCTGGGCGCCGAGATGGTCAGCGGCCGCCTGGTCGGCTGAGCTTCGCCGACTGGAGTAGTTGTTGAGCATGACTTGGACGGTGTGGCCCTGCCGGCCACTGACGGCCGATGGATTGAATCCTGCGTCCATCAGCTCGGTGCTCGTCCATTTCCGCATGGCGAGAATGTTGGCGTCGAAGTCCGACTTGGTGATCCCGAGGTGCTTCCGGATTCTCCGCATGCGGCGAGTCATCAACTCCGGACGCATCGGGGTCACACAGTCAGGCTCGAGACTGAACATGTAGCCGTTCTCTGGCACAGTCGTGCCACAGGCGGTTGCACGGTCGTCCATGCGAGCGAGGTGGGCTCGTACAAAGGCCAGGGTCGCCTGATCGAGCTTGATGAGCCGGGTCTGGCTGTTCTTGGTTGGCTTGTCCTCGAGCTCACCCTTGATCTCGCTGATCGAACGCTCGACGAGCAACTCACCACGGGCGAGTCGGAGCCGATCGCGATGAAGACCTGACAACTCACCCCGGCGCATTCCAGTTGTGGCCGCCAGAAGTAGAACTGGGGCGAACTCGGGATCAAATGACTGCGCCTCGCTGAGGAGAAACCGGAGCTCGTCGGCCTCAGGGGCGACGGTCTTGCGCTGGACGTGCGTGCTCTTCGGGATCTCGAAGCCTCGCATCGGGTTCGCTCTGATCTTCTCATGACGACGTCCCCACTTGTAGGCGCCGCTCAGCGCAGCGCGAGCGTTGCTCATGCGGCTGCGTGACTTGCCTTCAGCTCGCATACGGCCGAACGCTTCGTCGATCTGGGCCGGAGACAGTCTCTCAGCGAGAACGTGACCGATCTGAGGCCGGAGCCACACCTCGAATACCTCTTGGTAGCCGAAGACGGTCGTGCGTTCGAGGCCACGAACTTCGCGAGCGAACGTGA
>JAAETI010000409.1 GCA_024228555.1 bacterium
AGCGGAGTGATGCACTGGTCGGGACCGTCGACATCTTCGCCACGGTCCTCGACATGGCTGGGATCGACGCCGACCATCAACTGGCCTCCACCGAGACCGATTCGATCAGCTTCCGCGATGTGCTGGTCGGAGGGGAGGGTGGCAGTCAGGTGGTGTTGTCAGAGATCTTCGGATCCGACACCAGCGCAAACCGCGAGGGCAAGGCCATCCGCAACGATCGATACAAAGTGATCGACTTCAGCAATGGGCAGATCGAGTTCTTCGATCTCATTGCTGATCCCCGCGGCGAGCTTCCGATTGATGAGCAGACACGCAGCGAAGCCGAGAACCAGGTATTCGACGAACTCCTAACGACGCTGCGGACCTGGACGGCAGACTCGAGCGCTCCCCGGCCCGGTTGACTCGCACCGGTGCTGAACACGTCTGGGCGCCGTACTCGTGACTGAGATCGCGTGTCTCGCCGCGTATGCGCCGTGAGGCCCAACAGCACCGTGCAGCGGTCCAAGTCGAGGCCGCCGGCGGGCCGTGCTGGTGAGGGACGGCCACGAGGACCCCTGCGAGGACAACGAGCGCGCCCATGAGGATGAGGCTCGGATCAGCCAGTTCCGAGAGCTCGTCTGCAAGCTGCGTACTGAAGCGGGTTTGACACAGGCTGAGCTGGCGGGGTGGTTGGGCACTACACAGTCGGCGATTGCCCGTATGGAAGGTGGCGGCACAAGGCCGACGTTGGAGACCTTCGAGAAGCTCGCCGGTGCCGTGGGTCAGGAGCTGGTGGTCGGAGTAGGGGAGGATCTCAGTGAGAACCGGTCGATCGCCAAGCTCGTTCGCGAAGGTCACGCCGCGGTCCGCAAGACTGGGTGAGGTTGCCTCGCCGGCGGTGGAGGCGTGAGGACTCGACATGACCTACACGATCCATGCGACCAAGAAGCTCCTCGATCGAGTCAAGAGACCCGCCGAGGCACCCGTCGATGAACCATCGACGGTGTTGGGAAGCTGGTATGCGACGGCGGTGTTCTGGAAGCCCCAGGTGGCAATCCCTGTAGTCCGCTGCGGAAGGGTCACGGTTTCCCTGATCGTGAAGTCGAGGCGATCGTGGTTCAGGTGCTTGGCGGTTGAGCTCTAGAGCCAGTCGTCGGTGAGCGGTCTCGGTGCCTGTATGTCGGCGGTTGCTTCATCGGGGTCGAGGTGTGCGGGGTTGTGGCCCGGGAGAAGCCATTCGGTCAGCTCGCCATGGCGGGGATGGGTCGGGTCGGCGATGGCATCGATCAGGTCGCTGAAGCCGGATGGTCCTCCGCAATCGTCAGGCGGGCACGCGCGACGGCCGGCGGTACATCGTGGGTAGTTGATCGCTGGGTCGACCGCGTCGATGGCGTCGAGCTCGATGGTGTGGCACCAGCCATCGCCGAAGTCGTAGCGGCGCCAGACGGCGGTGGGGCTCTCCGGTGTTGGTCGCCATAACTCCGATGTCGAGGTCGTCGACCCACAGGATGACTGGGGGGTGTTTGTGCGCTCGGCCGATGCCGATGTGGTGCATTCGTCCCGCGCGGTGCAGGCTGATGGCACCGCGTGAGTCGATGCGGTCGCGGCGGATCCGGTCCTGGGGCCAGCTGGGCCGGCATTGCGTTATGCATTGCACAGGTCTATGCTGTTGGCATGGCTCAGTTGGTGACTCGGGTAGGGGACGATCTTGCGGCTGCTGTCGATCGGCTCGTCGAGGCTGGAGTTGTTGGGAGTCGTTCTGAGGCTGTGCGGCTCGGTCTTGAACGGCTTGTCGACCGCTGCCGTCGTGATGAGATCGGCGCGCGAATCACTCGCGGATACCGAGACTGTCCACAAAGCGACGCGGAGGTCACATGGGCTGATGAGTCTTCTGTGCGGATGATTGCCGAGGAACCTTGGTGAGCGTCACTCCCACACAGGGTGAGGTTTGGTGGGCCGAAGCCGAGGACAAGCGGCGACCGGTGTTGATCGTGACACGAAGCGATGCCATACCGGTACTGACATGGATCATCGTCGCTCCGGTGACTCGAACCATTCGCCAAATACCGACCGAAGTCGACCTCGGACCGAGGCACGGGCTTCCCGAGGAGTGTGTGGCGTCGTTCGACAACTTGCAGCCGATTCGGCGCTCGTTCCTCACCCAGCGGACAGGCGAACTCCAGATCGAGGAACTCGATGAGATCTGCCGGGCACTAAGCGCGCTTGCGGACTGCTAACGAACGAGCAGTCACGCCGCTGCGGCAAGCTCGAGCCAGTCGCCGTGGTGGCGTTGGCTAGTAGCTCGTGGCGGACGGTTCGCACCCATCGCTCAGCGAAGGCGTTCGCTTGTGGCGCACCCGGTGGTGTCTTGATCACTTCCGCGCCAATCGCGGCGAACACGTCGTCAAAGGTTCGGGTGTATTGCCCGGCACCGTCGCGGATCACGAACCTGATCGCCTTTCGGTAAGCCGCCATCGTCAGGTTACGGGCGGCTTGGGCCGTCCAGGTCCCGGTGGGGTTGGCGGTGATCCCGGCGATGTGGA
>JAAETI010000410.1 GCA_024228555.1 bacterium
CTGTCGGGATGGGTCACCGCCGATTCGACGAAAGGATATCTACCCCAACCCGTTAGCTGCATCTACACCCTTGCCTATGTAAAGACGAACCGTCGATCGAGTTGATACTTCGTGTAGTACCCAATGGCGAGGCCCACCATACCGCCGACATATCGCATCTGCTTTGAGTCAAATACATAGTCAAAGCCGAGCTCGAGCGACCAGAAGATGGCGGTCGTGGCCACCCCCATAACTACATACAGGTAGAACGTACGGCTCTCATGGCGGATGTTGTTGACCTGATAGTGGAAGATGTATCGCTTGTCCAAGCTGTACTTGATGACGAGCCCAATGGCCGTACCCAGGATCAACGACGTTATGAGCGAGAACGAACCCCCGTATACCATCAGGCTGATATCTTGGCTCCCGATGTTGGCTATCGTCGCAATGACAGCGAAGAGGGCATAACCCAGTGCAATTCTCATCAGGTAGCAAACTACAGATGAATGCAGTGTTTGGTTGGGCCGTCGTTGGACACGGTATGCCATGATTGCGGCAATAGCCATCAGTCGAACAGTACCAATGGTCGGTGCCTTCGTGAAGCTGATGCGACCACGACAGTGGATCAAGAACGGCTTCGTTCTGGCCCCGCTCATCTTCGCCGGACTATTCACCGATTCAACGGCGATCTTCGACGCGTTCGCCGCCACAGCCCTGTTCTGTATTGGCTCGTCGACGGCCTACATCATCAACGACTACGCCGACATCGAACGGGACCGGCAGCACCCGGTGAAGTCCAAGACGCGGCCATTGGCCGCCGGCCTCATCACCAAACCTCAAGCTCTCAGCCTCCTGGTCGCCCTCTACGCACTGCTGGCCGTTGGCTACCTCTACCAGCCGGTGGTCGTGCCC
>JAAETI010000411.1 GCA_024228555.1 bacterium
CCCTTCCCGTCCCCCCACACCACCGTGCGTACGGGACCGTACACGGCGGTTCAAGAGAGCCGCGACCGGGCCGGAATCTGATCGAGCAAGCTCAGGAGGCCCCATTGCGCCAGTAACCGATTGGTTATGGCGGCGTGCATGTGCGAGGCGCCTGCGTTCCACCAGGCCCCTCGGCCGGTGGCGGTCGCCTTGCGGGCACGCTCCGCTTTCACTCCCAGTACGACGAGCTTTCGATAGCGGGTCTTGGGTTTGCGCCATTGCTCCCACAGGATCTTGCGGAGGCGCCGGCGCAGCCATTGATCCAGTAGATCGAAAGGCTGCCTGACCGTGGAGAGCCGAAAGTAGCCAATCCATCCTCGCGTGAAGAGGTTGATCTCCTCGATCACCTTGAGAATGTTTCGCCCCCGCCCCTTGTGCGTGATCTCGCGTATCCGATCCTTCGCCCGTTTCACGGAGCTGGGGGCCGGCTTCAGGCGCGGCGAGCGGTGATTTGTCACCGTGTAGCCCAGAAACTTCCGTTCCCAGGGCCGTGCCACGGCGCTCTTTGTGCGATTCACCTTCAAACGCAGCTTGGCCTCCAGGTAGTGCGTCAGGGACGCCATGACCCGTTCTCCTGCGCGCCGGCTCGCAACGTAGATGTTCACGTCGTCTGCGTAGCGGCAGAAGTGATGCCCTCTGCGTTCGAGCTCCTTGTCGAGGTCATCCAGGAGGATGTTCGACAGCAGCGGTGACAGCGGCGACCCCTGCGGGGTTCCCGCCTCGCGTATGCTCACCAGCCCGTCTTGCATGATGCCCGCCGTCAGATAACGCCGGATCAGTTTGAGGAGCCGTTTGTCCTTGATCTTCCGCGCCACGCGGCTCATCAGCAGGTCATGATTGACTCGGTCGAAGAACTTTTCCAAATCAAGATCAACAACCCACCGGTTTCCTTCGGCGATGTGGTGGCACGCCTGCCTTACGGCTTGCTGCGCACTGCGTCCCGGACGGAAGCCGTAGCTGTGGGCTGAGAACCCGCGATCGAATATCGGGGTCATGACCTGCTGGATCGCTTGCGTGATGAGGCGATCCAGGACGGTGGGGATGCCGAGCGTCCGTGTCCCTCTCCCCCGGGCTTGGGCAGATCTACTGCCCGGACCGGTGAGGGGACGTAGGTTGCGTTCAGCAGCTGCTCTCGGATGTCGGGCCATGCTTTGCGAAGGTAGTCCGGCAAGTCCTCGACGGTCATCCCGTCAACGCCCGGTGCTCCCTTGTTGGCTTGGACCCGTTTCAAAGCGGCAAATAGGTTCTCTCTTCGCAGCACCTCCTCCATCAAGGTTTCGGTCGGTGGTCCGGTGGGCTCCGCGACCGCCGTCACCGCTTGATGCACAACCGCGGGCTCATGGCGACTTCCGCCCGCCTCCTTCCCGGGTTGCGGGGGTCTCTCAACACCCATTTCTGCATCTCCTTCGGTGATCGAGGCTACGGCATCGGGCCGGGTTCTCTCGTTCGGGCCTCGGAGCGCTACGACGCTCCTTATTGCCCTCTGCTGACTTCTGCACACCCTTCGGGTGACCTCTCGGTCGCCCTAGCACGAGGCAGGTGGACAGATCTCCCAGGGTAAGGCGCGTGACTTTCCGCCCATGCCCGCCGCATATACACCCCACCGTTCCGGATGACATTGGGCTTCGGACACCGACGCTTCCTTGCCCACGGTAGGCTGCCTCACATGCGGTTCGTGTGCCTCGGGTCGGGCGTTTGCTTACAGCTTCCTTCAGATCCCACCTCGCGGTGGACACCCTTGCTGTTCGGCTAGGAGTTCCTGTCATCAAGGCCTCCAAGGGACTTTCACCCTCAAGTCACTTCCCGGTCGGCTTTCACCTTCCGGTTGCTAGCGCCAGTCTATGGCGCTACGCGCCATGCCTGGCGCACGTCGCGGTAGGAACGAGGATTTCTCCTCGCCCCCCGCACAGATCCCAGCGAGCGCTGCTAACGCACTGGGCTCCTCCCTCGGGTTTTGGCGTCGAAGCGGTGACATGGCAAGGGGTGACGTACGCGGATCGGCGGAAAGTATCGGTCGGTCAGGCTGGTAAAACGTTCCCAGTTGAGGAACGCCTTTTGGCTTCGCCGCTTTAGCGTCTTCAGCCAGCGCCATCGGACTTCGTTGAAGAACCACCATAGGCTCGGATCGTTGCCCGAGACAGCAAAGTAGTTGAGGTAGCCTTTGAGCACCTGTTCTACCCAAGCCCCGGTCTTTGCGATGGGATCATGCATCCTGCGACGCAGCTCCATCTTGATCGATCGTAGGGTGGCGATCATCCGCTTCTTGATCGTCTTGCGCCCGATAACAAACGAGCCCCGTTTGCGTGATCGCGTGCAGAAATGCGTGAAGCCGAGGAAGTCGAAGGTTTCGGGCTTCCCGTCTCCAAGCCTCTCACGCTGCTTGATCGCATGGCGACCAAAGCGGATCAGCCGGGTTTTCGCCGGGTGCAAGGTCAGATCGAACAAACGCAGCCGCTGCTTGAGGTCTTCAAGAAACGCTCTCGCCTCATGTTCATGCTGAAAGCCGACGATGGTATCATCCGCATAGCGGATGACGATCACGTCACCGCTCGCCGTGGTGCGGCGCCAGCGATGGACCCACAGATCATACGCATAATGCAGGTAGACGTTCGCCAGAATCGGTGAGATCACCGCCCCTTGCGGAGCGCCACGGCTGCACCGCGTCACGCGTCCATCTTCGACAATGCCGACCTTCAGCCATTTCACGATAAGGCGCAGGATGCGCTTGTCCGCGATACGGTGCTTGAGGAAACGGAGTATCCATGAGTGGGCCATGGCATCGAAAAAGCCCTGGATAT
Source organism: bacterium (assembly GCA_024228555.1). Lineage (GTDB taxonomy): Bacteria > Actinomycetota > Acidimicrobiia > Spongiisociales > UBA5794 > JAAETI01. The sequence continues at coordinate 2,838 of JAAETI010000411.1, forward strand.
CCGCGTCAAGCACCCAGTTCACACGTCTCCGCAGGATACCGACATGAAGGGCGTCCAGCGCATCATGCTGGTTGCGTCCCGGCCGGAACCCGTAAGAAAAGCCGACAAAGTCTTCCTCGTAGATCACTTCCAGTACCTTCACGACGGCTTGTTGGACGATTTTGTCCTCCAGGCACCAGACGCTCAATGGTCGCTGCGAGCCGTCGGCCTTCGGGATGTAAGTCCGCTTGGCCGGGCAGGCTCGGTAGCTGCCCTTGTGCACCCTGTCGTGCAGGTCTTTCAGCTTTTCATCGAGGTTTTCTCCGTAGCTCCGCCACGTCACGCCGTCGATCCCGGGTGCGGCATTTCGCTTCAACGCGAAGTAACTCCGCTTCAGGTGGTCGATGGTGATGTGATGTAGCAGCGCAGTAAACCGCACTTCTTTACTCTGTCGCGCCGCTTGGCGCACGGCTGCCAGTCCGTTCGACGCGGCTGCCCGGCGCTGTGTCCGGACCGCGGCCGCCTGACCGCCGTTCCCCTTGGGCGAGGTCCTTCCCTCCACCGCCTCCGCCGAGGGCAAGCCCTCTTTGTTCGGCTGCTTCATAGGTAATACTCCCTCGTCCGACTTCTCATCCGCGTGCATGTTCATCGTTCGGCTCCTGCCTTCATGAACCGGCCCGGCATGCCGTTCCGGGCACGGATGAGATCTCCCAGGTTCCGTACAAAGGACGTCTCCACGTGCATGGGGTCTGCGACCGCGCGAGGTCCATCTCACGCTCGCCTGACAACGCATGAGATGATCTTGCCTTCTCTTCAGCAGAACGAGATCGGCACCTCGGAATTCGACCCGTTTCGCGGCTCAATACCCAGCCCATGGTCTCCCCTGTGAACGCTTCGCGGCTGGCCTCGCGACCAGAAACTCGCGCATCACTCGGGGCCGGAGCGGCTGGCTAGACCTTACTCCGTGGAAGACTCGCACCTCCTATCCTTTGCCAGCTTGCCTGGCGCTCACCGCTCAGGGTCAATAGTGAGCGTCAGCGATCGCCCTATCTGACGAGTGCTTTTGGATCATAAAGCGGACGATGCGAAAGGCTCTCTAGAACGGCCGATTCCGG
>JAAETI010000412.1 GCA_024228555.1 bacterium
CAGAAGGCGTAGTTTTTCGCGCCATGGCAACCCAACGGAGGAAGACGCCGGGCATGCGAGAGCGGTCCCCAGGCGTCTGGGAGCTGATTGTCGAGGTGGGTCGCGACCCCCTCACCGGAAAGCGTCGGCAGGCGAGCCGCCTGTTCCACGGAAACCTTCGCGATGCCAAGAAAGAGCGCATCCGATTGCTCGGGGACGTGGACCAGGGAACCCACGACGGCACCAACGCGAGGCTCGACGAGCTGTTCGGCGAGTGGATCAAGGAACTCGAACGCAAGGGTCGGTCGCCCAACACGATCCACAACTGCTGTGGGCTATGCGACGGAGGTGGCGATGAACTCGATCGGGGCGATGGTCTCATCGGATGAGGTTTCCTTTCGCGAAGAGCCACGGGATCGAGACCGTGAACTGTGGAGGGTCTGGGGTGATATCGGGTTACCGCACTCCCAGGCCCGTTCGGACGCGGTGCCTCGCGGACGGGTCGCGCGGCGCTGGAGCCGATGGAGGAACGATCGCGCGAGTAACGGCGTTGTCGCTGCTGGGCCGACGGTTGGGGCCACGAACTCCTGACCATAGACGAGCCGGCCGGTGTACGGGAGTTTGGGGGGGATACCGCGTGAGGATCTCAGCTCTGCGCAACGCAGTCGGTCTGGCGGTAGTAGGGGTCGCTGCGTTCTGTGTCTCGTGTTCCAGTGCGGTCGACGAGTCTCCCGCTTTGGAGGCTGCCGAATTGACCGAGTTGGAGATACACACGAGAAACCAGGAGTCCATAGCACAATGTATGGCGGAGCAAGGGTTCGAGTATGACGGTGTGCCATTTCGGGAGCTGGTCGACAAAGGGGGCGAAGACCACTTCAACGTCGACGGTGCGCTCAGAATAGGTTATGGCGCTCTATTGATTGCTGTTTCCGATTCGTTCTTTCCGGTTGTCGGCGAACCAGAAAGCTACGGTGCAGAACTCCAGGCGTTCCAGGAGGCCCTGCTCGGTTCCGCCGTTCTGGAGGGCGGGAACCCCGGCGGATGTGTTGGCGAAGCGGTCGGCGAGATTGAGCAGCTCCGGCAGGACAGCGCTGATTTCGAGGAATATGTGGCCATCAGGCAGGAGCTGGATGGACTCGGAGCGTACCTTGAGTATTCCGATGCTTGGCGCCTGTGTCTAGGGGAGGAAGGCTATGACGCGCCTGCTGGCGATCCGCTCGGGGCACGGACCGGCTACTTCTTCGCCCATCTTGAAGAGTTCAACCGAGCGATCGAGACGGCCGAGCTGACGGTCGACCAGGAGGAGCGGAGCATCTCCGTAGAGCTACTGCTGACACTGGTTAGGTCCGATGATCGACTGCAGTCCCTTCTTGAGCGAGAAGTTGAGCTGGCCGTAGCTGACAGTTCTTGTCGCGATGAACTAGCCGACGAGTACTTCGCGGAGTATCAAGACCTGGTAGAGCAACTAGCCCCAATACCCATAAGATAAGTGTCGGTGGTGTTGGTTGGTGGTGTGCCTCGTGCTGGACAGTTGAAGCCTGTTTCTGATCGTCGTTTGTCTGATTTGGTGTCGGTGGGAGTGATCGCTCGGACGTTCCCGCCGGG
>JAAETI010000413.1 GCA_024228555.1 bacterium
CAAGGCCGGTTTCCTACTCGGCGTCGAGGTGCGAAAGGCCCCGATCGACCCGGAGACCACCCAGGGCGACCTCGAAGCGATAGAAGCCCTCATCGATGGCTCAACCGTGGCCCTCATCGGCTCGGCCACCAACTACGGCTATGGCACGATCGATTCGATTGAGGAGCTGGCCGCGATGGCTCTGGCTCATGGCATTGGGCTGCACGTCGATGGTTGCCTCGGCGGATTCATCCTCCCGTGGGGAGAGGCCCTTGGCTATGACCTGCCACTGTGGGACTTCCGGGTCCCGGGCGTCACGTCGATCTCGGCTGATACCCACAAGTACGCCTACGGCTTCAAGGGGACCTCCGTCTTGGCCTTCGCTGACAAGGCTCTGCGTAATGGCCAGTACTTCTATGTCGCTGACTGGACCGGGGGGAAGTACTGCTCACCCGGCATCGACGGATCCCGTTCGGGGGGTCTGCTGGCCGCCACCTGGGCGGCGATGGTGAGCCTGGGCCGGGAGGGCTATACGGAGAAGGCCCGAAGCATCTTCGAGACGTCGTTCGCCATGCAGGATCTGGTCCGGTCCCATTCGGAACTGAGGATCATCGGTGAGCCCAGCTTCTGTTTCAGCTTCACCAGCGACGAGCTCGATATCTACCATGTCAACGACTCCCTGCGGACCCGAGGCTGGCGCCTCAACGGTCAGCAGTATCCCGATGCGGTCCATATGGCGGTCACCGGACCCCAAGTCCAGCCGGGGGTGGTCGAACGGTTCGCCGCCGACCTGGCCGAGGCGGTCGAATACGCTGCGGCCGGCCCCCCCGATCAACCCAAGACCGGTGCGATCTATGGTGGCGTGGCTGGTGGGCTCACCGCTGAAGCCGACGAGTTCATCCGGGCGATCATGGCCGACATGATGGATCAGCATCTGAGCGTCCCTAACCCTTCGAGCTAGCCGGCGGTCGGGCGTAGGGAGGGCCAGTGGTCGATGGCGCGACGCCGATGGCTTCCATGTGGCCAGGAACCTGCGCAGCACCGACCCGGAATTGCCGATTCTCTTTCTTGCCGCCCGTTCGGGGTCATCTGATCATCTGCGCCAAAAACGAAAGCCGTACTTCGTATAACGGAGAGGGTGGACGAGTGGGCATGAGTGATCATTCCGCAGAGTCCTGGTGATCCGA
>JAAETI010000414.1 GCA_024228555.1 bacterium
GACCTGCGGCCATTCGGTCGCCGTCCACAGCACGGTCGTGATGTCGTTCACCGAAGCGCTCGCCCACGTACCACTGATCCACGTCTTTCGTTTCGACGACGCAGGTCTGATCCGGAGGCTCGAGGCGTTCCTCGACTTCGACCAGGTCGAAATGGTGTCCGGCGAGCGTCCGGACTGGATGCCCCTGTCGAGCTGAGTAGTAGCACTTCCGGGCGGGTGACGTTGTTCCCTGGCCCGCCGTCGAAGCCTGTACTCGTGTTCACTGACTGCCCTCGTCGACATCGGTGGCTCGCGCGCCGACCGCGGCAAAAAGTCGCTCGGAGGCGATGTTGCCTTTGGTGATGTACAAGACGACCCGCTTGTAGCCCGCCGCTCGCAAGCTTCCTAGGGCCACTTCGAGCACGGCTCGGCCGAGCCCCGCCCGCTTGTGGTCGGGATCCGTCACTACGTAGGCAACGAGCGGAAGGTCTTCCAGGGCCTGGATCAGAACCGCCGAGACCATGCGCTCACCGATCACGGCCCCATAGGAGTCGACAAGCATGGGTGAACCTCGTAGCCAGTCATCGACTTCCTCGATGGCCTCAGCCAAGGTTTCGCCCTCGTAGTCGATGGTCCCGACATACGCATCGAGCATCAACTGAGCGAGTGCATCCCGATCGGCCGGCCGTAGTTTCCTGATCATCGGGTCAAGATCGGCAGGCTCTGAACTCAGCATTGCCAGGTCGATCTCGTAGCGAACCTTCACGACTTCGCTCACGCGAGCAAGCTACTCCAAGCAGCTGCAGCTGGCCGAGGAATATCGAGCGGTCAGACCGCTCCAACACGGTCCTCCCTGCCGGTTGTGCGTGGGCGCAATACAGCTCCGAGCCACAAGCCAAGGACCAACGATCGCCCGAGGCACTACTCAACGATGCTGGTTGTGGAGGGCGACATGTCGTTGTTCTTGAGCGGTGTTGCCGAGTGAGTATCTGGGAGTGTCAGGTCGAGGCCGATTGGAGGCCGAATCGTGCCAACCTGGTCTGGTGCATCGCTTGGTACTCGTCGCTGTGGGCGGACTGGTGCTGTTTGGCTGCTCGAGCGAGGCTCAACCCGAGAGTCCTTCGTCGACTTCAGCGGCTCCTATCCCAGCCTCTGCTGAAGCCTCGACGGTCAAGAGTGAGGCCGACGCCGCTGGACTCGACGACGTCAGTGATGAGCTCGTTGAGATGGCACGAGTGGACCAGCAAGAGCGGTCCCACTTCGGTGACCCAGATGCTGAGCCCTGGAATGATGAGGAACGCACAGCTCGCCTTGTCGAGATCGTCGATGAGTACGGTTGGCCGACTCCTGACCTTGTCGGGGATGAGGCCAGTTCGGCGGCGTGGCTGATCGTGCAGCACTCCGACGAGGACCCTGGGTTCCAGCAGCGGGTGCTCTCACTCCTGATGGAGCAAGTCCCGGACTTCCCCAGGAAGGGCCAACAGGTTGCGCTTCTGACCGACCGGGTCGCCGCCAATACCGGTAAGCCCCAGGTGTACGGCTCTCAGGTCGGTTGCTTCGAAGATCAGCCGGTACCTCGCCCCAAGCTCGCTGAACCAGAACGCGTCGGTGCCCTTCGGGAACAGGTCGGGCTTGAACCATTGGAGATCTACCTGAGGAGGTTCGATCAACACTGCTCCGATCAAGCGCAGATCCCCATCGATGCCGGCTGCCCGTCGGTTCCAGGAGCAACTCACCTCCTTTGGCCGGGTGGCGTCATCCTGGTCGGCGAGCTGCACGGCACGAACGAGAGCCCGGCGTTCGTCGACGCGCTGACCTGTGTTGTTCTGAGCTTCGATTTCGAGGTGAACATTGGCCTGGAGATCCCTGACGAGGAGACGCAGACGATCGAGGCGTTCCTCGCATCTGACGGTGGGCCCGATGCGCGCCGCGATCTGCTGTCGGGTTCGTTCTGGTCCTCTGGGGTCGCCGACGGTCGACAAAGCACAGCAATACTGGAACTCCTGGACAGCCTCCGCCGACGCATTGCTACGGGCGCCCCCATCGACGTCGTGCTCCTCGACTCGGCAGACGCAGAGGACCGCGACGTCGCGATGGCCGACAAGTTGCTGGCTGCGGTCGCACGCTCGCCTGAGCGTGTCACCGTCGCTCTCACCGGCAACATCCACAGTCGGGGGGAACGTGGTGCCAGCTTCGACCCTGACTATGAACCGATGGGCTACCTCGTCAAACAGGCTCTCGACGTGCGCTCAGTGTTCGCGTTGGACGTCCGGCACTCAGGCGGCAAGGCATGGACCTGCACTCCCGAGGCATCATGTGGTGCGCATACCTTCCTCAGCGCTACACCGGCCGACGTCGATAGGGGCGAGGCTCTAGCCGTCGTTGACCTATTCGCCTACCCGAACAGCGACGGATTCGACGGGACCTACTTCGTCGGCAACATCACCCCAGCAGAACCCGCAGCCTGACTTCTGCCGGAGCGAACAAGCCGACCAACGCGCTCGAACCACACGCCAACTCAGGCTCGATCTGCAAGTCGGTGGTTGCCACTCGACAACGCCCACCACATACCGGCGTCATGGCCAGGACCTCTGGCCCTGGGAGCCGATTCCACGCAGTGGCAAGATGAGTTGTGGAACATTGAGGAGGGCAACATGGCAACCGGCGGGGATTCGGACAATAAGAGGCTCGGATATCGCACAACTCCCTCTCCCGGTGTCGGCGTGCTCGCTGCACTTGAGGGCGCCACCCTCCTTGTGTGGAACCTGATCGCCACCCCATTCATCGGGAGGAGGCGGCTGCGGTGGGGCACAGTGGGCTCAGAGGCAACTGACTCACTGCCCGGCGATGAGTTCGTGCCCGAACCCAAGTGGTCCTACACCCTGGGAATCGCCATCGATGCAGCGCCGGAGGATGTATGGCCCTGGATCGTCCAACTCGGACAGGGCCGTGGCGGTTTCTACACCTATCAGACACTAGAAAACATGGTTGGCTGCCAGATCACCAACACAACAGAGATCCTCCCTGATCACCAGCATCCGGCGGCTGGCGAAGACATCTACCTGCATCCGACCGCACCACCGATGCGAATGGAGATCATCAATCCTCCGACCACCTTCGTGCTCCTGGGGTCACCCGCCGACATCGGTGCCGAGGAGAGCTGGGGAACGTCAACCTGGCAGTTCGCCGTCAACCCCAGCCCCGATGGCGGCAGCCGGCTACTGACCAGGGGCCGCTACAACCACACACCGGACTGGAAGAGCCGCCTCGCGTTCGGACGCTTCCCGATGGAGGTCATCACTTTCGTGATGAGCCGCAAGATGATGCTCGAGATCAAGAGACTGGCAGAGCGCGACGCCTAACCACCTGCGCTCCGCGGCTCCCTGATTGGTGTTGCCCTGGAGACGCACCGCTCTCGGCCGACACTGGTCCGGTCACCAGCTTCCGAACAGATCCGGCAATCAGGAGTACCGGCCAGCGACTCTGGCCCACGTCCACGGCCCGATCGTCGCCGACCACGATATTCGTGGCCACCGACCTGCGAGCACCCGGCAACGGCTCACGTACCGAGCGCTGCTGGACGCTCACACTTCAACGGGCTGTGGCTGAGACCACCGTTGACGTCGTTGGCAGGCGAGTCCCCGACCATCCGCGCCCCAGTGAGAGAGGCGCTTGCTTGCTCGGCCGCTAGCTCGAAGATCTCAGGGGAAGGCTTCTCGACACCGAGGTCACCAGAGACACACACCGCATCTACGAGATCTCGAAAGCCAAGCGCATCGATCTTGGCGTGTTGCTGGCCGGACAGCGTCGCTATCAGCTCTTCGGCAGTACGCGCAGCAGCACCGTTCGGGCGGACCGCCAGCGCGTGTTGAACTGCCGCAAGGTCATCCGCACCGCTTGGAGTATTCCTACGACAGCTCGTCGAAGTTTGCCTACGTGGGGCTGACTGTCCTCCGAGATGGCGAGCAGTTGTCGGTCGAGAGTGACTGTGCTGGGTCGACGAGTTCCTTGACTAGACCGTCCGAGTACGTCACTACCCGAGGACGCTCGACAACACCGGCCACGCCGTCGATCGATCCCCAGATCGCCACCTATGGGATTGGGGCGGTCGCTGCGACTAGGGTGCCGAAGCCGCCTTCTTCGAGCCCTTTCGTTGCCCAGCTCAGGGTGTTCGCGCTAGTCCTGCTATGTAGGGCTCAGGAGGCCCACCGGGAGTCGGCGATCGGTCAGCTCTTGGTAGCTGGTGAAGTTCGGGTACGCCGCGAC
>JAAETI010000415.1 GCA_024228555.1 bacterium
CGGTTGGAAGCTCGAGGGCGAGGATCTCCAGGAGAACAGGCAGGGCCTCCGCGAGGCCTGGCGTGCCGGCGACTTCGAGCAGGCCGTCGAGTTCTTCCAACGATCGTGGACCGATGGGCACCGATCTCCGGAAGAGGTGGATCCGGAGGTGCGACGGCGTATTCGGACGATGGCATTGGAGAACCTGCAACGCGGCCGAACCGTTGGCCGGTTCCTGGAGCTCGATCCGCCCGCCGTCGAACGGTTGGCGGACATCCGGGCTCCGACGTTGATCATCCTCGGCCTGCTCGACATGTCAGACGTCCATGCCATCAGCGATCGGCTGGTGACCCAGGTCGAAGGCGCGAAGAAGGTCGACGTGCCCGACGTCGCGCACGTCGTCAACATGGAGAAACCCGAGGAATTCAATCGAATGGTCCTCGAGTTCCTGTCGGGGTTGTAAGCCGGTAGGTTGCCGATTTTCCGGCTGGGGCGCGTAGCCTTGCAGGCATCGGTTTCAAGCCGGATGGGACTGTTCAAGAGATCCAGTCGGGGTGGCTCGAAGGCGATTTGAGGCGGGATCGGCTACAAGCGGCCATTCTCCTCTCGCCGAACCAGGAGCGTCCCGTCATCGTGCCGGAGGCAGTGGCTCTTCGGCCGCAGAACTAAAAAGGTTCTATCTGAAGTCCAAGCCAAGATCTCCGCATCGCCCATCGGCACCATTCCTGGACTTCAGATGGAACAGAGTTGTACGAAGCCGCCGTTTAGCCACGGCGGTGCCCGGAGGACAGCAACCATCGGCGAGGGAGAGTCCGAGAGCGTCCCACGAAGCGTCAACCCCGCCAGCGCCGGTGCGACCCAACCGGGCGGCGTCTCTGAGAGGCGGTTTCTTCGCGGCCTGCCCGAAGTCGTCAGGCGTTCGCCCAGCCGGCCAAGCCCGTCACTCGGCGCACAAGGGGCCCGAAGCCACGATTGGCCTGGCACGCCGGTTGCTATTAGGAGTTTAAAAGGATCTAGCATGATTTCCCAGACCGCAGTAGCATATTCGGTACGATGTGGCTTGGTTTCGGCCTACCAAGGCGGCAGGAACCGATCGTCAGGCGCAGAAACTGCTCTACCGAGCCACGACTTCTCCGGCGGAGGATCGTCCAGATGTCGGTGATCGCTGGCATCGCACAGAGAGTATACCCCAACCGCCGACGCTCGAGCGAAGCCGGCTGCACATCGCCCTTGCCAGCCACGAACTCATCCCGGCGGGCACGGAGACGAGCCGTTCGGGAGACTTTGGACATCAGCACGAAGAGATCCATCAAGGAGCGAGGTCATCAACGTCAGGCTGGGTCGTCAAAGTGGAGCCGCCGCGAAGCGGCTTCGTGCAACGGGA
>JAAETI010000416.1 GCA_024228555.1 bacterium
TCTGTCCCTGGCCACAACGCTCAAGGCCAAGCAGGAGGGTGTGCTCGACGCCATCGATGGTGTCTACTCCCAGTGCCCGTACATCTCGGGTGTCTACGCCGACAAGGATCCGGCACTGCCATCACTGTTCGAGAACGACGACTACTTCCTGAACTGCTCGATGATGGGCTCGATGGTGAGGATGTACAGCCCCGACGGTGCCGACGACACCAACCCGCTTGCGTGGCCCTATCACGCCTCGGTGGACGACCTCCAGGGGTTGCCTCCGCACGTCATCTCAGTCAACCAGCTCGATCCACTCCGTGACGAGGGTCTGGCCTACTTCCAGAAGCTCCTGGCAGCGGGAGTATCGGCTTCGAGTCGGACAGTGAACGGGACCTGCCACGCTGGTGACTGCCTCTTCCGAGATGCCATGCCCGAGGTCTACCTGGCCACGATCAGGGACATCAACAGTTTCGCCAACAGCATCTAGGCGGGTTTGAACTCTAGGTCCCACGCGGCCAGGAATCGGTTGAATCGTTGGTGGGCGTACGGGATGAAGCGGATCTTCTGTATCGGCTCCAGGGCCAGGGGCAGAGCGGCCATGGCATACATGTAGTCCGATAGCAGGATGGCCCGACGGGTCTCGGCCACCAGTGTTTCGAGCTCGGCCTCACGCTCGGCCTCGGTCGGAAAGTCTTGGTTGTCCAGGTAGAAGCCAACGAAGGTAGCCAGATCGTTGTGATCGAACGACCTCTCAATGAGCTGGAAGTGGGGAGACTCGCTCAGGCCATGTTCGAGGGTCGTCTCGGCAAAGAGATTGGCGAAGTCGAATGCCGCGTGGTTGAGGCAGGAGAGCTCGAAGTCGAGCAGCTTCAATGTCCCGTCTTCGAGGAGGAAGGTATTGCCGTGGTAGGTGTCGTTGTGGCAGAAGACCGGCGGTCGGTCTGGGAGACACCGTCGTACTTTGGCCATCGTCTCCTCGCTGTAGAGCTCGGTCAGGTCGTCGCAAAGCTCCTGCTCGTCGGCCGGGAACTCGATCCGCCGTGCCCCCAGAACATCGCGAGCCAGTGCTCCCCACTTCTGGTGCAACAGCTCGAAGAAGGTCTGTGACGGCAGGTTCTCAGGCTCGAGTTGATGGAAGCGATGTAGCTCGGTGGCTATCTGGCGCTGGAGATCACGATCGAAGACATCAGCTGCGGTCAGCGTTCGGCCCCGGTAGAACTCCTCGATACGACATGTTGCGTCGTAGTGATAGCAGTGGGCGGCGATCTGGTGATCACCGAGTAGGAGAAAGACTTCCCGCTCGGCGGCTGAATCGAGGATGGCGTTTTCCTTCCCATCCAGATGCCGGTAGAGCACGGCCGGTGGATCTACCTCCACCCGGCTGCGGACCCCCATCGTGAACGATGAGAAACCCTTCGGGTCATCGAAATCGAAATCGTCACTCGTCAGGTCCCGCCAGGACGCAAACACTGCTTGGCAGTTCTCGAACACCATCTCCCGCATCTCAGAATCTTGCCACGGGCGGGTTCA
>JAAETI010000417.1 GCA_024228555.1 bacterium
CGGCCTGGTGTGTTGCGCCGAAGCTGAAGTAGTTGGCCCAGCCGATCAAAAGCCGGTTGAGCCGCGTCCGCAGCACCGGCCACGGTTGCGGGTTGCCCCGATACAGCAAGGCGTTGACTTTCCCCTTGAGCCGCTTCACCGCCTTCTGCGAGGGCTTGACGCCGAGCCCCCGCCCCTTGGAGAGCCACCACCAGAAGGAGCCAAAGGTGTAGCCCAGGAAATCAAAGGGCTCCTCCCATGCGTGGCACAGGCGCGTCTTCTCGGGGTGGATCCGCAGACCGAGCTTCTCCATCCAGCGCGTTGCCAAATCCAGGCCGTCAGCGGCCTGGATCCGGGTTCGGCACAGGATGACGAAGTCATCGGCATACGAGACGATCTCCCCGATTCGACGCGATGCTCCCTTCCGGCGCCAGTGACGCAAGAAGCGGTTCATGTAGATGTTGGCCAAGAGCGGGGAGATCACCCCGCCCTGGGGAGTCCCCTGTCGGCATCTCTTGCCGCCGCCGATTTGCCGCCAGCCCCCGGAGCGATCTCGCTCAAGGATCGGAGACTTCAGCCACAGCTTGATCAGCCGAAGGATCTTCCCATCGGCGACTCGCCGCGCCACGCAGCGCAGCAGATCCTTGTGCGGGATGGTGTCGAAGTACTTCGCGAGGTCCGCGTCGACGACGTGTACCAGGCCCGCGTTCAGATGCTGGCGCACCTTACCCACCGCGTCCAGGGCGCTGCGCCCCGGACGGTAGGCGTAGACGTTTTCTTCGAAGTCGGCCTCGAAGATCGGCTCGAGAATCAGCACGACCGCGCTCTGCACCACCCGGTCCCGAATCCTCGGGATCCCGAGAGGGCGCTCGCCGCCACCGGGCTTGGGGATTATCTTGCGCCTCACTCCTCGGGGCTCGTACGCCCCCTCCAGCAGCTCCTGGCGGAGCTCCTCCAGCCATCGCTTCTCGCCGTACGCCTCGATGTCCGCGAAGCTCTCGCCGTCGAACCCGGGAGCACCGCGATTGGCTTTCGCCTTGCGGTACGCCAGGGCCAGCGTCTCACTCCAGCACACCTTGTCGTACAGGCTGTAGAAGCGAAAGCCAGGCTCTCGCTTGGCCTTCTCGTAGAGCTTTCTCTGGAGTCGCTCGACTCTTTCGGGTCCTAGGCTTTTAGCCAATCCCGGTCTCCTTCTCCGTCCAAAGCGTGTCAAGAACCAGGGCTCCTTCCCTCCACCGGAATTACCCGGCTTCAGCGGTACTACGAGCCCCTCCGACTCCCACGACGGCCGGCGGCAAGCTCTTCAGCTCCCGCAGGTGGGGGTCGCGACCCCCCGCTGACGTGGGTCTCTCACGTTGCCTCGATCACCGTGCGCACATGCTGCCCCCACTGCCCCGGCTGGAGATGGCGGGATCACCGGTCGATTGCTCCCCCACCACCCGGCGGCCTTCCCCTTCTGGCAGGAGGGTCGGCTCCGGCGAGATACTTTCGAGGCCTTCTCGGGGTTCACTCATGTTGCGGCCTGCGCGCTTGCTAGCCCGGCCTTGCCGGACATTTCATGAGGCTTCAGCCGGGCGGTTGCCCGCTTCGACTGCTCCGTCGGCTACCGGGGTGTATCGACAATTCCCCGGGCGGGACTCTCACCCGCTGGCGATCGAGCCCCAGGCGGTCTCAGGTCTGGTTGTTTTCAGTCCACTCTGACCTCCTGCCGTGACGCACTGCCAGGCGTATCTCAGAGGGTGAGCTTGGATGGCGCGATCCAAGGGCGAGATTC
>JAAETI010000418.1 GCA_024228555.1 bacterium
CCTGCCATGAAATATCCCTCAGCGAATTGACCATACTCTCCCGCCACGGCTCTTCGCCAAGCGGTAAAGGGCCCGCCTGGACGGTCAGTCAAGGGAAAACGGCGAATTCGTTTCGGGTCAAAATCGGTTCCATATTCAGCAATGGGTTGAGAGGCGCTCAACACCGTGCACAGGTCGAGTCCATTCTTGTCCATCTCACCCAGCACGGTTTCCAACAAGAGGGGATGCATGACGTCATCCATGTTGCTGTAACAAACATACGGTGCCTGGGCTTCGTTCCAGCCTACATTCCAGGCTGCATAGAGTGAAACACGTTCCTCCAAGGCCAGTAGGCGGATGTTTGGATAGCGTTCGGTTTCAGGCCGGAGCAGTTCGGGTTCTTTTCCCGGCGATTGTGGATCAATGAAGATGAACTCGCACTCTTTGAAGGCGGACTGCGCTTTGATCTGTTCCAATTTCCTTGCTACGAAATCACGGTGATTAAACGAGCTCAGAATCACGGAAACTCGATATTTCTGTTCGCGCATGAGTATATGATCCCATGCCTACCAGTAACACCCTCGTTCCACGAGACCGGCGGCGGACGGTGTCTCCCCCGGCGAAGGTCGCACCCACGACGGGGTGAGCATCTCACTGATCAGATTGTCCTGGTCCCACCGCCGACCCTTGATACCGAAGAGCAGTTGGAGGCTTCCTCCGAGGTGGATGCCGATTCGACCCAGGCGTTTGCAGTGCAGCACGAGAGGGAGAGACCACGCTCCGGCGCCGATCAGAGCGACATCGAACCGGCGATCGTCCAGCTCGCTTCGAAGTCGATCGAGGCAGCTGCCCCAGTCGGCATCTGATGGTCGCTCGATCGCCGCTGGGAACGGCGTTGCCAGGGTTTCGAGCGCGAAGGCCGGCAGCACCTTCGGATGGCGGGCCCAGACCTCGTCACGGCGTTCGTACTGCGACTCGATGGTGGCCGCGAAAGGACTCACGACCAGCACCCGCCGCCCTGCCAGTTGGTGCGTCCACGGATCGACGTGCACGAACGAGGACAGTCCGTCGAGTCGGGTCATTGCGGCCTTCTTCGCGTGGACGCGAACGAGACGTGTCTCGCCTGGATTATCCCAGAGCGCTATCAGATCGAGACCGGAAACCGCCTTCATGAGCTCGCGGCAGCAGTGGCTGAGCACCGCTCCCGTAGATGGAAAGACACCCGCGTTGGTGAACATGCGCTGTCCGCAGCGACCCCAATCATCGGTCAATTCCTCAGCCGAGGATTTCAGGTAATAGTGCAAGGCGGCCAGCTCGGTCCGCCCGATCTTGCCAACCGCCCGCGGTGTGCAATCGCGGACCGCGGCGGCAATCCAGCGGTTTCCGGCACCGGCCGGTAAGACCCCCCCGCCGAGCCAGGCGAGTCGTCGCAGTCGCCGTCGCAGTCGCCGCCGGAGGCGTCGCAACCGCCGCCCGAGGCCGGAGACCTCCTTGCGCAACCGGCTGACTGTGCGTCCGTGCCGTGTTTCGGCCTGAGCCCGCAGGCGCTGCTCCCGCTCCTCGACCAGCGTTCGAGACGGATGGTCGAGCGGGAAGACCAGGGGACGCGCCCGAGGCAGGAGCCGTAGCGACGCTTCACGTCGGGTATGATTGTCGCCGGGCACCGGTGCGACCAGGTTGCTGCCCGGGACAGCGATCAGGTGATTGCCTGAGCCCGCCAGGCAGCTCTCGACCGCCCGCGTCGAGCAGCGACGCCATGTGGCCCACACGAGATCTGGAAAGTGGCGCACGAAGTGATACGAGAAAGGCTCGGCGCAGCCTGAGC
>JAAETI010000419.1 GCA_024228555.1 bacterium
CCGCATGTTCCCGGACCCGTCCGGAGGGGGACATCTCCCAGGTCATTTCCACTGGGCCGTTCGCATCATCCTCCTTTGTGTTCCCTGCCCGGTCGTGTAGAATTTGATCCATGGCGGACAATGATCCTGGTGCGCGGTCTCTTCCGAGTCGGAGGCGGGCCCTTCAAATCGGTGCCGGTGCGGCGTTCAGCGTGCCGACGATCACTTCTCTTGCCGCGAGCCCGGCCTATGCAGCCTGCGTCAGCGGCGGCGGTGACCTCGTGATCGACACCTTCGGCCTCGACCAGGTTACTGGTACTATCGAACCTACAGACGGAACGTTCGTGCACGACACTCGTGAGATAAGAGGCAGTGCCTACATCGATGCCGATGAAATGTTCTTTCCGGGTGTGGGCGGCGATGCTGATGTCCTTGATTACGAGGGCTTGACGATAACCCCCTCCTTCAGCTTGGTTGGCTGCCAAGAGGTGGTCCTCACGAACTGCTCCGTCATAAACGTCATAAACCCAATAACTCTAAGGGTGGGACAACCGGGTACACTTATTTTTTCTACGCTGGGGGCCCCTGACGAACTCATCTTCGACCTCGGTGGCGTCTCTGCGGCGGATCTGGCCAATCCGTTTCCGTTTGCTCTAAGCGGGGGCTTTCCCGCACCCGAGGTTCGTTCTTTCGGGCCGCTCATTGCGCGGTGAGAGTGGGCCAGCTCAAGTTGGCGGTGTCCTGTCGGGATGGGGGGTGGTTCGATTGGTCACCTCGGTGTGGGAACCGCACCCTTTGTTGTGCTCACAGAGGCCGAAGGCCG
>JAAETI010000420.1 GCA_024228555.1 bacterium
CGGCATCCTGTTCCTCCAGATCGACGGCCTATCCGAGTCGGTCCTGCGTCGGGCACTGGGTGAGGGGTACATGCCAACTATGGCTCGATGGGTTCGATCCGGAACACACCATGTTGTGGGGTGGGAGTGCGACCTGTCCTCGCAGACCGGTGCCAGCCAGGCCGGCATCCTCCATGGGAACAACACCGACCTGCCGGCCTTTCGTTGGTACGACAAGGAGATGGGCAAGGTCATGACGTCGAACCGGCCGCGCGATGCGGCGGAGATCGAGCGCCGGCAATCCGACGGGGATGGACTCATGTCCGGTGGGGGCGTATCCCGCTCCAATGTCTTCTCGGGTGACAGCCAGGACTCGATGTTCACGTTCAGTACCCTCACCGACCGCTCCCATGGGCGTCGACACGGGCTGACCTACTTCCTCAGCGATCCCAACGCCATCACCCGTCTGCTCGTTCTCAGCGTGGCCGAGATCGGTCGAGAGCTGGCCGCGGCCTGGCGTACTCGTCGCCGCGACATCCAACCAAGGCAGCGTCGGTCCGGCGTCTACCCCCTGCTGAGGGTGGCGACAACGGTGATGCTCCGTGATCTCACGGTGTATACGTTGCTCGG
Source organism: bacterium (assembly GCA_024228555.1). Taxonomy (GTDB): domain Bacteria; phylum Actinomycetota; class Acidimicrobiia; order Spongiisociales; family UBA5794; genus JAAETI01. The sequence continues at coordinate 610 of JAAETI010000420.1, forward strand.
TGACATCTATCGTGGGGTCCCGACCGCATATGCCGATTTCGTGGGCTACGACGAGGTCGCTCATCACTCAGGTATCTCTGCTCCCGATGCCTTAGAGACGCTGTGGCGGCTCGATCAGCAGTTTGCGCGGCTCGAACGAGCGATGGCAGAGGCACCACGTCCCTACCATGTCGTCGTCCTCTCCGATCACGGCCAGACTCAGGGGGCTACGTTCCTCCAGCGCTTCGGTCAGACGCTTCCTGAGCTCGTAGGGTCCCTGATCGGCGGGAGCCACGAGGTCGACGGACCCGATCTGTCCACCGAAGGCTGGGGCAATCTCAACGGGGTCCTCAGTGAGGCGGTCAACAACGAGGACAGCCGCCTCTCGCCTCTGTTGGCTGCAGTGGTGCGGCGCCGCATGGTCGATGAGGAAGTCGTTCTTGGCCCGGGTTTCAGCTCGGTTACCGGCGACGAGCAGCCTCAC
>JAAETI010000421.1 GCA_024228555.1 bacterium
ACCAACGTCCCTGAGCAGTATCTAGCGACGGGCCAATCCGCTCTACCACCTCATCGCCATGCTCGCCCGCCTCGCAGTCCGATCTGGTCGCTCCAAGGACCTGAGATCATCGTGCTCCGCCACCAACTCACCGTCCTACGCCGCGAGCTCCTCGACCGCACCATCATCTGGAACCAACGCCAACTCGACCGCCTCGTCATCAACTACATCGAGCACTTCAACACCCACCGGCCCCACCGCACTCTCAACCAGCAACCACCGCTCGCGAGCAGTCGATCAGGTCCCCCGGCTCCTCGTCATCTCCAAGTCGTGAAATCAACCCGGTGCGGCGGCCTCATCCACGAGTACCGAAACGCAGCCTGACCAGCCACGACGCGATATTCGCCCCCACACGCTACCTCTCGGACTCCGCCTACTGGCTCTACCTCGCCCACCTGCCGCTCATCATCGCCGGCCAGGCATTGATCAGAGATTGGGACACCCCGGCATCGGTCAGGTTCCTCGGGCTCTGCGCGATCTCCACCCTGATCCTGCTGGCCAGCTACCAGCTCTTCATCCGGTACACGCCCATCGGCTGGCTCCTCAACGGCCGCCGCACCCCACCCGACTCCGGCTCCCTCTGGGGCCCGCCGAGCAACCGACACCTAACGCTCCCGCTCACGGCGGACATCGCATCAGATAGAAGCGCTCGACACCGAGGCAGAGAAGCCCCACCTAATCGGACACTTGTTCGGTATCGGAGGGGGTGATCAACGAATGCAGAAAGGCAGCCTGACCTGCGACGACAGACTTACCGAGCACCACAGGTCTGGCGCTAGGTGTACCGGGCAGTAGACCAGCATGGCCAGGTCATCGATATCTATGTCTCCAAGCGACGCAACATCGCCGCCGCCAGGCACTTCTTCGCAACCGCGTTGAGCAGCCATGGGCGACCCGCAGAGGTCACCACCGATCTGGATGCACCCGTGCTGCGCGTTGTCGATGAGCTGATTCCAGAAGCATCCCATGACACCGAGCAGTACGCGATCGGATAGAGAATGACCACGGGCGATTCAAGGCGAGGCTGAGACCGATGCGCGGTCTGCTGACCGATCGGACCGCGTCGGTGGTGATCCGCGGCCACGCGTTCATCCAGAACCTTCGACGCGGTCACTACGAACTCGGCACCGAAGCCGACCGCAAGCATCTACGCCTGGCGGCCGCTTTCGATGAGCTCGCCGACGTGATCTGACCGAACCCCGACACCAAGCCGGCAGAACCGCGCCCACCGATCGATCAACGCAACAGTTGCCCCAGTGAGGAACTCATTTCACCCCAGTACACGCGCACCCTGGAGCGCCGTACGTGCGGGCGACGGTCGTGGTCCGCATCGTCGCGGCGAACGCACCGACAATGGACACCAACGTCGACCGCACGCCGCCGCATTCTCACTGTCCACGCCTGGCCCTGGAACAGCGCAACCCGTGTACCAACGCCTGTGTCGGAGGGGGGACTTGAACAGCTCATGGGCTATTCCGATGGTTCCCGGATTCTCGCTGTTTCCCCAGTTCAGAAGGGGTATTCGGGCGGATGCCGTTCCGATCGATAGCGGCGATTTCTGCCTGTTTCCGGGAATTCTGATGACATCGTGATGACAAGCGACACAAATGCGCCCCTTCCGACACGGCGCCGGTCAGCCGACGAGTAGTCGGAACGCAGCACGGCCACGATCGGCCGAATCGACCGGGAGGCTGGTCCAGGCCCGCTGGCCAGCCTCGACCATCTCCGACCGAGATCGAAGTCGCTGCCGGTCCTTCTTCGTGAGTTGATCAGCGAGCCCGATCGGATCGTCGACAAGGCTGAGCAGTAGGGCGAGATCAAGTCGCTGTGCGTCGGGTAGGTCATCGACCTCGACCGCAACGGCCTTGCCGATGATGGCGCCAACCAGCGACGGCCTCGGCACAAGCCCCTGATGGTCGCCGAACATCACCGGTACAAGCTCGGTCCGATCGAGCGCCTGCGTCCCGCCAGGAACCTGCAGGGTCCGACCCGGTGGTGTGGTGGTCAGGTCGGCCCGAAGGCCGAGACCTTCAGGAGCGAGCACGTCGACGCTCACGCCGCCCGGACGGTAGCGGTGAGCGATGCCTTCGGGGGAGGCACCCACGAGCACGAAACCAGCTGCCTCGATCGCGACAACGAACTCCCTCACTCCACCCGTGACGACGCGGGCGTTGACCAACACGTCGAGATCGGTCGACACCCGAGGCGGCGCAGCGCCGTGCTCCATCGCATGGAGGAACACCATCTGCCCGCCAACAAGGGTCCACTCCCCCGGCCGCAGTTCGGACAGCTCGATCAGTGCCGACCACAACTCATCGTCGTGACCAGGCAGCGTCGGCAACCGAACCGGGTCCCGATCGACGATCGGCCAGCCGCTCATTTGAGCACCAACAGGTCTGCGCCAGCGCGCCGCGCGCGGGGCTCTTCGGACTCGAGGAGGTCTAGGGCGACGACGGCTCGCCCTGCCGAAACCTGGCCAGGTTGGAAGGGCCACACCGCCTCGTCGACGGCGCGCAACAGCACGTTCGGTCGCGCCGATTGGTCGTCGAGCCCGTACTGCGACACGAGCTCATCGAGGTCGCCGGCACGCACGTAGCCCTCAAACCCGTCCCCAACCACGAGATCCGCTCCGTGCTCGGCCGCGGCGCTGATCCCGCCTCGCACCACCCCGGGGGCATCGGCCAGCCGGCCGAGCACGCCGGGGTGCGCGTAGAACCGCCGGACATCAGCTCGGGCGCCGAGGCGACCAGCAACACGGTCCAGCCCCTGGGCCAAGCGTTTCTTGGCTCGTGACCGTTCGACCGGTGAAAGATCTGGGTCCTCGGCATCGGCCAGCGCAAGCACCGCCCACGCCGACACTGGGCTCCATGGGCGGCCGACCTCTGGGCGGCGATGTTCAACCTGCTGTAGCTGCTCAGGTTCGATCACCCAAGCCCGTCCGACACGTTCGCCGACCAGGACACCATCAGCCAGCATCTGACGAACCCGACGCGGGCTCACTCCCAGCTCGGCCGCGGCCTCGGCGACTCCCAACATGGACATATCGAAATACTACCGATATCGGAAGTATTATGCAATCAAGCATCCGATCCACCATTTGCGCTTGCTTCATGCACCACAGTTGTGAACTGACCGTCAGGGAGCGAGTGCCTCGGCCACGAGTGCTTCCACCTCTCGATCAGGAAAGCCGTGGCTCTTCCGTAGCGGGCTACATGGAGTTCCGGAGAGATGAACCGACAGGGCGACCAGGTCCTCGCCTTTGCCATGGGCCCGTCCGGCCTCAGCGAGGAAAGCGAAGTCGTTCATGCTGCCGACCACGCTGCGATTCACCGTCTTCGAGTACGACGCATGCCCCATCGCTCCGATCTCCTGCAGGACGAAGTCGATCGGCGTCCCTATGCCTTCCAGCACCCGGCCCAGCTGATCGGGGAACCGCCTGGCCAGCTTCGCCGCCGGCGCCAGCGGCACGAACACCGGCAGCAGCGTCCTCTCATTCACGAACAGCGCCACCTGAGGCTTCCAGAACAACGCCGTGGCATACCAGTTGCCGAGCACCGTCGCCGGGTGCTCGACTGGCGCCGCGACAGGCTGCTTCACCCGGTCAAGCAGCTTCCTGGTGGCGTGGATCGAGTACACGGGATCAGTCTGCCTCAGTTACCTCGAGCGAAGCTCCGCCGTGTGATCCCCACCATCGTTGGCATCCTCCGCATGGACCCAGCTCTCGGAGTCAGCCTCCCCGGCAAGACTCACCGGCTCACCACAGATGACGCATCGAGCACGCTCCCCCTCGATCGGGAACGGGCCGACGAACACGTGCTCGGTGTTGCCCGGGAGCTTGTTGCAATGCTCAATCACCTCATCGACATCAGCAGGCGGTAGCCCATCGCCTACCCAATCCTCGGCCAGGTACTCCCGAACCGCCGCATGGGCGTCTGCTCGATTCCAGAAGAGTCGTAGCTCTACCCCATCGTCGAGCCCACGCTCCACCAGGAACG
>JAAETI010000422.1 GCA_024228555.1 bacterium
CACGGACAGCTTCGGTGCCGTCTTCGACGTTGACATCGAACGGGGCGGCCGCCGGCTCGCTGCCATCATGGAGGAACGTCACCGGCCCTGCGGTGAGCTGGGTGCCGGTGAAGCTGCTGGCATCCGAACCGTTGACCTGGATCTTGCCGTTACTCGCCGCACTGGTGGTGAAGGTTATGCCGGCATCCACATCATCGGGATCGCTGTAGCCGAGATCGGTGCCGGTGATCGTGTAGGTGGCCCCTTCATTCACCGTGGCGCTGAGATCACCGGTCAGCACCGGGGCGTCGTTCTGAGGTGTGACATCGATCGAGATCGTGTCCGTATCCGTTTGGGCGCCACCGAGCCCGGTGTTCCCCTGGTCCTCCGTCTGGATCCTCAGAGTTGTCGTGCCAACGAAGTCACCTCCCGGCGTGAAGATCATTCCGTCCATTTCGGCGTTGATCTGCGCAACGGTCCCTTCCAACACCCAGTTTGCGGTGCCGGGAGTAACTGACCATGCCGTCAGGCTTGCGCCGCTTATGCCCGTCAGCGTGAGCGATGCGTTATCCCCGATCGAGAGCGTGACCTTGATGATGTCGCCTGCTCCGGCGTCGTCCGCCACCGAAACCGCGTTTCCGCCCGCGGTCGAGAACGTGAGAGGGGTGTCTTCCGGGATAGACTGAAGACCGGGTATCGTGTTTACCGGGGCATCGTTGACCGCCGTAACCGTGATACTGAAGGTCTGTCCGGCCAGGGTGTTCCCGGTCGGATCAGCGACTGAATAGCTGAAGCTGTCACTGGTGGTGTTGGTGCCATCGTGCGTGTACAGGACGTTACCGTCGATGACATCCTGCTGGGTGAACGAATCATTGGTGCCACTGGCCCAGACGCTACCGTTGATCATCAGCGTGCCGTTGCTGACATCGCCGACCGTGTAGATCAGCGTGGTATCGTCGGTGTCGGCATCGGTGGATGACAGATCGCCGGTGGTCAGGGCAACGTTGATTGCACCTTCGTTAACCGTAGTGCTCTGATTGACCGCGGTCGGGGCATCGTCGTCGATTGCCGTAACCGTGATGCTGAAGGCCTGTCCTGCCAGCGTGTTGCCGGTCGGGTCTTCGACGGTGTAAGCAAAGCTGTCGCTGGTCGTGTTGGTGCCGTCGTGCGTATACAGCACGTTGCCGTCGATGACATCCTGCTGGGTAAAGGTGTCGTTGGTACCCGACGCCCATACGCTACCGTTGATCATCA
>JAAETI010000423.1 GCA_024228555.1 bacterium
AGCTCGACCCCGTCGGTGCGGGCCTGGGCCACCAGCGCTTCAGCCCACTCCGACATGTCCCCAGCCGGCACAGCCAAGCCAGTCTCACGGTCCTCTTCAGCTGGAGGATTCCTATCAGAAGACATCAGATATGGTCCTTTCCACCCAACACCACCAGTGCCAGGCAATCTAGACCACACCATTTACACAACTTTTGTGACAGTCCCACTCCCCGGGTGCTTCGATGGTGGGCTGGCATGCGGCACCTCTTCCTAGTTATCAAAAAAGTACTAATCTATGACGAATTAGTAGTTCAACTACTAGAGCAGTTGTAGTTCGCGACGAATTGGACAATATGAAGGTCCCAACGAATCCACCCAGTATTCCCGAACTGCTATCCGGATTAGAGGCAGATCGAACCACTGTCGTTCTCGAACATCTGGCCGCGCCAACCGTTAGGGGGCGCTACTTCCACTGGGATGAGCTACGCAGGCGAAAGCCACCCGACGACCTCACATCTGAAGAGTGGTGGCTGACGCTCAAGCTTGCCAGAGGATATGGCCGCAGGTCGCTCCCCTTCAATGACACGTCGGGGAGACCATTCAGCTACATACTGACCGACGAAGTGTTGTCAATGTTGCATCGGATCGACCGACTCGCGTCGGGACGAATTGCGGTCCCAGAGGCAATCACCAATGAAGCAACCAAGGATCGATACCTCGTGTCGAGTCTCATGGAAGAAGCAATCGGTTCGAGCCTTCTAGAAGGCGCCGCCACCACGCGCAACGAGGCCAAGGAGCTCCTCCAGTCGGGGCGAGCTCCTCGGACCACCGCGGAACGAATGGTCGTCAACAACTACATCACCATGCAGCACATCCGCCTGGATCTGGACGTGCCGCTCAATATCGACATGGTCATCGAGATCCACAGGCTTGTCACCGAAGATACCCTCGCCGACCCAAACGACGCGGGCCGCATCCAGGAGCCCGGCGAGACTCGGGTAGACGTGGGAGATCCGATAGATCCGGCGATAGTCTTCCACCTGCCACCGCCCGCCGAGGAACTGCCGCAGCTGCTGACGAATCTCGCCTCATTCGCCAATGACGTTGAATCCGAACCGTTCATCCATCCAGTCGTGCGCGCCGTGGCACTCCATTTCTACATGTCATACATCCACCCGTTCATCGATGGCAACGGCAGAACGGCTCGAGCGCTCTTCTACCGATCGATGCTCCGCCAGGGGTATTGGCTGGCGGAGTTCCTCTCAATCTCTCGGCTCCTATATCAAGCACCCGCCCAATATGCTCGCTCGTTTCTCTACACGGAAACCGACGAGGGTGATTTCACCTACTTCCTACTTCACCAACTGACGGTCATTTCCAGAGCGATCGATGAGTTGTTCGAGTACCTAGAGAGGAAGGTCGGCGAGGTCAGGCGCGTCGAGCGGACGTTGAGGTCCGTGCCGGGCCTGAACCATCGGCAACTAGCGCTTCTTTCTCACGCCATCCGCAACCCACACACTGCGTATACGTTCGAATCTCATCGCAACAGCCACAACATCGTGTATCAGACGGCGAGAGCAGATCTACTCGATCTCGAAGCTCTCGGCTTTCTCGAGCGCCACCAAGTCGGCAGGCAATACCGCTTCTACCCCGCAGCTGGCCTTTCTGTACGGATATTGGGTAGTTGAAGTAACGACAACGTGGTGTCGATTCGACGCTCTGGTCGATGGCGGTCCTGGGAGCGACAAGTAATGGCTCCCAAACGTCAGAAGGTCCGTCGAATCATCGCGGCGAGATCCCTTGCAGCGCAAGGGATCTCTGGCACGCCCGGGAGAACTCGAATCCCCAACCTTCTGATCCGTAGATCTACAAGCCGTGTCCACCAGCGTCCACAGCCGTCCACACAAGTCCACAGCGAATGGCTCCCAACTTGGCTCCCAGCGAGGACAAGGCGGCAGCCGTTGTGCATCGTGGCACTATCCGAACAGCCGACCATGTCCGTGCCAACGTCTCACGCTTCGGCGACGCTACCCACCGTTGACGTCGCCCGGTCCCGGTTTGGGTTCCTCGGCCTCGTCGGACTCAACGGCAATGGCCTCATTGTTACCCGTCGGCTCGCCGGCATCGACACCGGCGTCGGCGTCGGCGTCGCCGAAAGGACCATCCAGGTCGGCAGGCTCGTCCTCGAGCATGATCCACAGGACCACATAGAGGAGGATCCCAACGCCGCCCAGCGCAAGCACGACCCAGACGGCTCTGACCAATGTCGTATCGATGTCGAAATACTTGGCGACCCCCGAAGCGACCCCGGCGATCTTCTTGTCGTTCGGGTCCTTGTATAGCTTCCTCTGTCTCCTGCTCGAATTGGTCATTGCTCGCTCCTTATGTAGTCGCTAGCCAACAGGACGTCTCCCCCAACTCGCCCATTGCCACATGATGAACCGTTGTCTGATCTTGACAAGTCGTTCCCGGCGAGCAGTGCGGTCATATGCTTCTCCTGTCTCAAGCTGCTGGGTTTATAGGCGCCCGGTTCGTTGCAGGTTGACCAGCGCGAACCAGCCAGGAAGGATCGGAAGCCAGAACGTGATGAGCCTGAAGAGCATTACTGCCGCGAATGCTGTGGATCCTGCGATGCCGACTGCTGTGTAGCCGGCGACGAGTGCTGCTTCGGTCGCCCCGAGTCCGCCCGGTGTTGGCGCGGCGGTCGCTACTGCTGATCCCACCAGGTATACGAGGGCGGCTGTGGCTATCGGCAGATCTGCTCCAAAGGCGTTGAGGGCGGCGATCATGGCGAAGGTGTAGCTCAGGGTGACGATCGCTGACCCGGTGAACAGCGCAAACAGCTTGGCTGGGGTTCTGGCGATTGCGGTGACCGATGATGCCGCGGCTCGAAGTGCGGGGATGAGGTTGCGGGTGAGGAGTTTTCGGCCGATCGGCAGCACCATGAAGGCTCCGGACAGCCCAATGACGACGATTACGCCAATAGCGGTGGTTCTTGCGTCGGGTACGGGCAGGCTGACCTCGTTGGATTGGCCGGCGACAACAGCAGTCAGCGCAAGCAACGACACATGGATTATCGTTCCTGCCACGGTGTTGAGGCCGACAGCCGATACGGCCATGGGCAGGGTCAGGTTCTGCTTTTGAAGAAACCGCACGTTGGTGGCTAGTCCGCCGACCTTGGCCGGAGTCACTCTGTTGGAGAATGACGAGGCGAGCTGTGCTGTCAGGACCGGGACCAGCTGGAGACGGACCGGTACCGCTCCGAGCATGCCGGTTGCGGCGCCTACGTAGGTCAACGCCGAGGCAACGACAACTACTGCGGCCCAACCGAGGTCCGCACCGCGCAGCTCGTCGAAGAACCCGCTGGCAGCGGCGAACTGTGGGATCAACACATACAGCGACAGCGCCGCGGTCGCCATAATGAGGAGGGTCCCGGGCTTGATCCGCTCTAGTTTTTCGTATCCAACCTCGTCGATTCCTACGGCAGCCGCGGCCACCGATCGCAGCTTGGCGTGGTCCTCGGACTTGCCGATTTGGCCGGCTGTTGCCGAGCTCAGGGCCAGTGGCTGGATCCAGGGCAGCGCTTCAGCAATCGTGTCCCGGCCAGTGGCCTCGACTGCGACCGCTACAGCTCGCTCCACCCCGACGACCGCGGCGGTGGAGGCAAGCAGCTCGGCGTTGTCACGTGCCAGGAGAGAATCGTCGGCGGCCAACTCGGCGAACCCGAAATCGATGATCCAGGGCACCCCGTCGTCGGCGATAAAGATGTTTGCCAGCCGCAGATCACGGTGTGCGATCGCTGCGTCCCGCAGCAGCCCAACCAGTTGCCAGACGTTCGTGAGCATCTCATCGGTTATCTCGCTCGGTTCGACCGCATCGAGCGACTTGCCATCAATCTTGGTGTAAGCAAGCAGCATCCCATCGCTACCGACCTCAGCAACCGTCACTAACCGCGGGGTGCGGATTCCACGACTTTCGGCGGCGAGAGAGAGGAACGCTTCGTGTTCAACCGCCCGCCGCAGCGAAGAGAACGGCTGGCGGTCACCGGCCCGCCGTAGCCGAATCATGCGGTACACCCGGAAGAGCAGGTCGGCAGCGCGGTGGTCTGAGCCGAGTGTCTTGACAAACAGCTCGTCGCCATCAGCAACGGTGACAAACCAGGGCACCGAGCCACGGGCGTCCACCGCAGCACGCTTGACGTGGACTGCTGAGATTCGGTCCCGCTCGAGTGTGGACGTCAGCTCTCCTGCTGTCGGGGTCCGGTCTCGCGTTCTCATGATCAGAGCTACCAGTGCTCCCGCAACGATGCCGACCCCGATATCGAACGGCAGCGTGATCACGGACAGCGCTCCGCCGACGAACGAGAGTCCGACAGTTGCTGCAGCAAATCCCACAACCCAGGGACGCAGCCGTGGCCCTATCCATACACTGGAAACGGTGAGCACTGCCACCACCGAAGCAAGGCCGTCGTTGCCAAGCCCCTGCTCGGATCCGGCCTCGATCGCATCGGCAAGTACATCGGACGTCGCTATCGCAAGCACAAAGTGACTGGCCGCAGCTCCTACAAAGACGGCCCCGAACGCGGAGAGGTTGATCATGATGAGGCGTCGCCACTTCCGGTGGTAAACGAGAAAGCCGTTGGTGCCGAGGACCGCCATAGCGATCGCGAGCCCTAGCCCGACCTGGATGGTGGTCACAAGCCACTCCGGCCAGGAGTCCTGGAGCGTCTGGATGTCGCCTCTGAGTCCGAGCAGCCCGTTTTCGAACACCAGCAGGAGCAGCGCCCCCATCACCATCAAGGTCAAACCAATCAGAGCGCGGAACACGTAGACAGTCGAACGCACCAGCGGAGGCCTGGGCTCGTCGAGGTCGCTTGCGTCGACGTGTTCGTTGGAGCGCTCGGAAGCCGCACCGATCTCAACAACCTCCATGGCCTTCCCTTCCATCGAACAGCACTGCAATCACCTGGACGGTCCGTATCGTATTGATATACAATCCAAAAAGCAAGACATATCGTCTCGTAAAGCGGGAAGGTCCACAACTGTGACATCTGAAGCTGGTTCTACGTCGCAGCGCGGACGCCCCCGCGACGCTCGATCCCATCAAGCCGTCCTCGCTGCCACTCTGGACCTGCTCGGCGAAGTCGGCTATCGGCGTTTTACGGTGGCTGGCGTCGCCAAGCGGGCAGGTGTTGGGAAGTCGACCATCTATCGATGGTGGCCATCCAAGTTGGACCTCATCTTGGAGGCTGCCGCACCGCAGTTGGAGATTGGTTTGGCGCCCAATACCGGCAGCACTCGTCACGACCTCAACATCGGAGCTGAACAAGCCATTGCCAGCTACAGCAGCCCGATCGCCGCTCAGGTTATCTTCGTCGTCATCGCCGACCTAGAAGAAGATCCACGATTACGAGAGATCTACCAGAGCAAATGGGTCTTGCCATGGCGGATCTCTATGGCAAACGCTCTCGAACGTGGGATCGCCAACGGAGACCTCACTAAGGGACTGGACGTTGAACTTGTGATCGACATGCTGGCTGGCACGATCTTTCAAAGAGTTCTCGTAATCCCCGAACCAATGACGGACGGGCTCGCCCAGCGCCTCATCGACCTTGTCATTAGGGGCAAGCTCCTTTAGATGTTGACTATTCCGGCTGTCCACCGGCTCAAGAGGAGGCGATGAGGAGATCGATGATGCTTCGAGAAAGGCCCTCAGTCTGCGGTTGCGCCACGACCAGCGTACGTTGGAACACCGTGCCCACTATGACATCAAGTGTGAATACGATGTCGGTGTCGGCGGGAAGATCGCCGCGGTCAATGCCGCGTTGGATGGCTTCGACCGCTGATTGACGCCAGGGCATGACCGCGGTTTCCCGGAAGATGCGAGCCATGTTCGGGTCATCGTCGAGGTTGGCAATTGCCGCGAATATCACTATCCCGGCAAGCCGGTCAGAGAAGGTCTCGATGAGCTGCTGGGTGGCAATGAGTAGGTCGCCGCGGGTGTCACCGGTGTCCGAAACAACGCCAATAGCGATGTGGTCGGCGACCGCCTCGAGCACTAGTTCGCCTTTCGTCGACCACCACCGATAGACCGTGGCCTTACCTGCGCCTGCTCTGGCGGCGACGCCTTCGATGGTGAGCCGCGAATACCCGACTTCGTCAAGCATTTCTCGGGTCGCTTGGAGAATGGATTGTTGGATTCTGGGATCGCGTGGGCGGCCGCGCTGAGCTTTGGAAGTAGCCGGAGTTGTCATGCTGAAGGCATCCTACTATTACGAGACGATAAGTCTTGCATTCAAACCCCGTAACAGATACGATACGGTGCGGTTGATATATGGAGTGAGTAAGTTCATCTCCGGGAGGGACCGTCATGAGTGTGACCGAGAAGGATCCTGCTAACCACCGACCCCGCGATGACCGAAGCGGTTTGGGCATCTTCGAATGGGTTGGACGCCATGTTCGGTCCCTGGTCACCGTGATCATCATTGTCTCGGTGGCCCTCGGGATCGCCGGTTTTGTCAGTTTCTTGCTGGAAGAGGATCGTGACGGTCCGGCGTTCAACCCGGGTGGTGAGATCTATGAGATTGCGGACCGTGTCGATGAACTCTTTGACCCGGCGACTGAGGTCTTGACTGCGATCTTCTTCGTTGAGGCCAAGGACCCGGTCAACGGCGACGTGTTGACCCGCGTCGGTCTATCCGAGTTTCTCAGCAACACCTCCGCGCTGCTAGCCGATGCTGACTCGCAGTCTCACCTCACCTCAACGTTTGACAGTGATTTGGGCGTGCCCGTTGATGGAGTGTTCTCGATCGCTCATGCCATCGATGACCATCTGACCGGAGGGCTTGCGGCTGCAAACGACGCCGACGTAAAACGCGCTCTATCAGAGATCCTGGACGACAACAGCCCGCAGGCGACGTTGCGAGCTACTTTGTCGCAGCTCACCACCTCGACCGTCGAGGACATCGATGGCAACACCGTGACCGTATGGCGGTCACCGGCGTTCCAGGCCGAGGTTGCCTACCTGCGTGAATCATTCGAGATCGAAGATCCTGACACCGACAACGAGGACTTCATCGAGTATCAGTACGCCTTTGAGGGCCAGACCTGGCTTCGAGAAGCCCAGACCATCCTGCGCGGCGACCAGCAGAACATAAGCGTGCTCGGGCTAGCTATTGACGGGATCCTCACTGAAGAGGAGCAATCGGAGGCTGCTGGGCCATTCATTATGGGTGCGATCGTCTTGATCGTGCTCTTGGTTGGGGCTCTGGTGAGATCGTATTGGGCGTCGGCGATCGTCGCTACCGGACTCAGTGTCACCTTCTTGGCCTACAGCGGGATCGTCGTGTTGATTGGTTTGAAGAACAGCATCCTGCTGACCTTCATCATTCCCATTGCTGTCTTGAGCTTCGGTGTGGACTTCTTCATCCATGGCTTCGGGCGCTGCCGCGAGGAACAGGAAGCCGGCACGGCACCGCTTCGGGCATATCCCTTGGGTATGTCGGCGGTCGCGGCGGCTGTGCTCCTGGCGGTGACGACATCGGCTGCTGCGTTTCTCTCCAATGTGTCGTCGGGCATCGAAGCGATCCGCGACTTTGGTATTGCCGCTGCCATAGGCCTGCTGCTTGCTTACCTGTTCCTAGGTGTCATCGGTCCAAGAGTGGTTCTAGGCATCGAGCAACGGGTCGGGCCACCACCCCGATTCCATGGTCCCCGTTTGGGCGCCAAGGTCGGGTTCGTTGTGATGAGCCTGATCGGTGGCCTGACAGTGACCTTCTCGGTGATACTGGTTCCGTTCGGGGTATTCCTGCTTATCGTCGTCTTCATCCCGCTGGTCATCTACTTGCCCTACCGTCGGGTGATTCGTCGCAATCGGAAGGCCGCTGAGAACGGGCGCCAGCTCGACCATCGCATTCGTGGTGCCGGCCACGGCCTCAAGAGCGCCGGGTCGGTGGTGCACTTCGTGGCTCGTTGGCGGGTCGTAACTGTGCCGGTGACCGTGGTCTTGGCCCTCCTAGGGCTGTACGGGTTCACCCAGGTCGAGGAGAAGTTCAAACCAAGCGATTTCACGTCCTCCAAGACCGACTTCATCAAGAGCCTCAATGCGCTGCAGCTCCACTACGGAACCAGCACCGGCACCAACGCCTATCTATACGTCGAGGGCGACCTGACCGAACCCGCCACGCTTGCAGCAATGGACACCGTGATCGTCGATGTCGATGCTGCCGACGCCAAGCGGACGTCGGAGGGAGGCGTTCCGTTCCTGGCCCGCGACTTCGACGGGACAACGGTGACAGCCAGCAATGCCACTGACATCGTCCGCGCCGCGTTGGCCTCACCAGACGCGGTGACAGCAATCGAAGCCTCCACCGGTGTCACGCTGGAGGAGGGATCCGACGGCTTGCCAGAAGGTCCGAACCAGGTGGCTGCCATCTACCAATATGCATCCGAAAGCGGCATTCCCGGCCCGGGCGGGACACTGCTGTGGCGCCCCGAGGATGTCCAGGCCGCCGTGCATGTCGGCGACGGATTCCAGGCGACCCGTGTCGACGTCGCCCTCGCCACTGTCTCCGATCTGGAGCTGATGGCGGCGGCACGCGACGCCCTCCAGGAAGCCAGTGTCGGGTTCGACTCGGCGACCCCTGAATTCGCCAGTGTCGGCCTTTCCGGCGACGCGATAGCGGACGAGGACACCCTCACCGCGTTTACCGCGTCGATGGTGCTGTCGCTGCTCATCGCGTTGGGTCTGTGTGCGCTGATTGCGTGGGCGTTCATGCGATCACTGAAATATGCGCTGGTGTCGGTGATCCCGATCCTGTTGGTGGTCGGGTGGGTCTACCTATTCATGTACCTCTATGGGTACTCGATCAACCCGGTCACGGCAACTATCGCAGCTATCGCAGTTGGCGTCGGCGTCGACTTTGCAATGCACTTCACCATGAGGTTCCGTGAGGAATTTGTCGGGGAACCAAGCCGCTTCCCAGCCCTTCGCCGAGCTGGAGAGGGTACCGGTGGAGCGCTTGTGCTGTCAGCGCTCACCTCCATGGGTGGGTTCCTCGTAATGTCGAGGGCGCCCATGCCGGTGTTCGCCGACTTCGGATTCCTCACCGCAGTGATGATCTTCTTCTCATTGGTCGTAGCGCTGTTGGTGCTGCCCAGTCTGCTGCTGCTAGTCACCCCCTCCCGGCAAGGTGAGGAACGACAAGAGGTGCTCGAAGCGCTGCGCAGCTTTGAGGACAGTGAGTACGACCCACACAGCCGTAGGACGGCGCTAGAAACCGCCCATCACTAACCGATGACGAAGCGAAGCGAGGTGCGGCTCCAGGCCTTCGAGGCCCGGGCCGCACCTCGGCTTAGAGTGGCATGGATCCTCAGCCTGGCACTAGCGGCGGTTGATGCCGGCACCCGCAACGCCAGCGCCTCGGTCCGGATTGCCACGGCCGCAGGCATCGGGCTTGTCTACGCCGTGCTCGTTAGCCACTACTTGCGTCGGCTGGCGCTGGCCCCCGACCGTCGCCAATTCCTTCGGTCCACCCGCTTCGATCTACTTGCCACCCTCATTCCACCCCTCGGCGGGACACGCGAGCTCATCATCTCTGCCGCCTCGCGCTACGGCGGCACACGCAGCAATGCTTCCCTGGCCGCCTACGAAGAGCGGACTCGCACGCCGATGCTTGCCGTATCGCTGGCGATCGTTCCGATCTGGATCGGTGAAGCACTCGCCCCAGAACAGCAGCTCTGGATCATCGGTCCGCTCGCGGCTACCCACCTCGTCATTGCCGTCATCCTGACTGTGGACATCGGCGCCCGCGCCTACCTGTCGCCCAACCGACGAGCATACCTAGCCAGCCACAAACTCGACCTCCTTGCAGTGGTCATCCCACCGGTGCGCGCACTAAAGGAAATCGTCGGCCTCCGCGCAGTTGTGCTGCGGCGCGGGTTCAGTCGTTTTGTATCCTTTGCCGTCGCCACCGTCGCCGTCAGCGCGTTGCTCGTCTACGCCTTGGAGCGCGATCAAGAGGGCGCTCTGATCAGCTCGCTCGGTGATGCGTTTTGGTGGGCAACGGTTACCGCGACCACGGTTGGCTATGGCGACAGCGTTCCAGTGACGAACGCTGGCAGAGCCATCGCCGTGCTTCTCATGGTGCTCGGAATCACTCTGTTCTCGGTGGTGACCGCCCACATCGCTGCCCACTTCGTCGAGCGGGATTACGGACAACCCAAGGTTGATTTGCCGGATGATCTCACCGCCCGCCTCGCCCGCATCGAGTCGACACTGGTCAACATCGAGCACGCATTCCCACCAACACGCACAATGTCCGCTGGCGCAGCTGCAGACCATCCCCGACCTCCAACAGCCGCGCCGCCTTCGCCTGAGCCTTGAGGTCCCCGACCTCGCGTCGTGCGCCCCTTGGGATACAAGAGCTAGTTGCTGCTCACACGGATCACGGTCGAGCGACGAATGGCTCCCACACGTCAGAAGGTCCGTGAAATGGTCGCGGCGAAATCCCCGGTTGGACGGGCTCTTCTTCAGCACGCCCGGGAGAACTCGAATCCCCAACCTTCTGATCCGTAGTCACCTGGAGCTCGTGTTGCGGAGTGATGTCCGGTGGCGTCTGGGTCGCTGGCGTTGAGGCTTCGGGGTTGACCCAATCCGTCTGGTGTGCTGCAAGCATCCCACGTTGCTCGGCCTTGGGTAGAAGATCGGTAGAAGCGACTCCACACGAGAGCTGTTCAAGCATCCTTTGCTTAGCTTCGCTCCAAGCTAAGCTTATTACATAACCTTCGGTTACGCCCCGAGGAGGCGAAGGATGGCTCGATACATACGGAGCCGTTGGGAACCCCGTTTTGACGGGATGACCCGACGCGACCGACAGGGGTGTAGCTACGACGCCTACGTGCCTGACCCCCTGGCCGGGTGGAACCTCACCCTGCCGAGCGACCTTGCCGCGGACATCGCCGATGCGGAGACCGCGATCAGAGACCTGAATCAGACCGAAGCGGCATCCGTCAGCTTCGAAGGCATCGCTCGCTTCCTTCTCAGGGCCGAGTCTGTGGCTTCCTCCAAGATCGAAGGATTGGAAGCCGGACCACGGCGACTCGTTGAGGCGGAAGCGGCCATCGCCATGGGTGGCCGGAGCGCGGACCGCGTCGCTGTTGAGATCCTTGGCAATATCGACGCCATGGAATCCGCGATCGAAGTGGCATCGAGCCGGGTGGCTGTCTCGCTATCCGATCTGTTACAGATTCATCAGACCCTGATAGCGCAATCGTCAACGCCTGATCTAGGCGGGGTAGTCCGCGAGGAACAGAACTGGATCGGAGGAAGCTCCTACAACCCGTGCAGCGCGGCCTACGTTCCACCGCCGACTGAATACGTCGGTCAACTGCTGGACGACCTCGTGAGGTATGCCAATGGCGACGAGCATTCTCCACTCGTACAAGCCGCGCTGGCCCACGCTCAGTTTGAGACGATCCATCCCTTCGCCGATGGCAACGGGCGTTCTGGAAGAGCGCTCATCCACATCGTGCTCCGCCGTCGCACGATCTCGACAACGGCGATCCCACCCATCAGTCTCGTCTTGGCCACCTGGGCCGACGACTACATCTCTGGGTTGACCGCGTTTCGGCACACACACGAGGCTGATAGCACTGAGCGATCCGAGGCAGCCCACACCTGGCTACGCACATTCGCAGGGGCGACCCTCCGGGCATGTGCAGACGCATCGCGCTACACGTCGCAGATCGAGGACCTGACCGATGAGTGGCGATCCGATCTCGGCGCGATCCGGAGGGGCTCGGCTCTAGACCTACTGACCGCAGTCCTGCCGGCAGTACCTCTGTTGACTGTCGAGTCCGCAAGTCGGCTGATCAGTCGGTCCGAGGTCGCGGCCGCAGGCGCCATCAACCGCCTCCTCGACGCGGGGATCCTGGTCCAACGCAACGTTGGCAAGCAACGCTATCGGATCTTCGAGGCTCCAACCGTTCTTGCTCTCTTCACATCACTGGAACGATCCCTCGCTAGCCCGACGGGCGACACGGCTTCCGAGCCACCGGTCCGGCCCGTACCGGTGCGACCGTCCGACAACTAGCGTCGCTCTTTCCTCCTGCGCCGAGGCTGACGCCGAAGCGCACAAACCCCCCGCATTTGCGAGGGGTTCATCAGCACGCCCGGGAGAACTCGAATCCCCAACCTTCTGATCCGTAGTCAGACGCTCTATCCAATTGAGCTACGGGCGCATGGTTTCGTCAAGTATGGCAAGAGCTTCTGGAGAACCCAAGCCGACCGGCAGCATTGTAGTCAAGATCAGGTGCTGTATCCGGTGGGTCCGTCTACATCGTGATCCGTGATTCCATCGAATGTGGCGACGCATCCACAATGCGCGGCGAAAACCCGCACGCAAGGCAGTGGTCCCACCCGCTAGTCGAAGCCCGACCACCGGATGACTGTGTCGACGATTTGGTCAAGCAATCCATCAGGGGGAGGCGGATTGCTTGCCAGCGACCATCCCATCGCGAACACCAATACTCCCATCGCTACAAGCAGGAGTCCGAGCACAACTCCCGGGAGTCTTTGCCACCAAACGGTCGATCCATCCTCGAATGTCCACCGCGAAATCGAGGTAGCGATGCCAAGAAAAGAGAATCCCAGACCCAAGCCCATCGCCACTACTCCCGGATGTTCTGCCAGCTGCGACCAGAGCTCGTCGCTGCCTCCAGCTATCGCGGCGATACCAGCGACGACCAGGGCCCCCCCAATGACAATGAATGCAACGCCGAAGATGACAGCCGACACACCGGTATGGACCCTGGGAAGAAAACTCGAACCGGATCGACCCGTCCGGTGTTGGCGCGCAACCACACTGTGCACTCCACCGACAACCGCGGCTCCTCCAAACATCACGAGCGCGGCCGGAATGAACACGCCACCCGTCAGGAGTCCGATAGCCGCCAGCGCGGCTCCGATCATGATCAGGATGATCGCGATTTTCTGCGTTGAGTTCAGCGCATCACGCTCGTCCATGAGTTGGACCCTAGTGGGGAGCCGAGAGCATCGTTGGTGGGCTGCACTCCGTCGTTCGCCTAAATGGGAGCCACGGCCGGGCGGTAGCCGCCCGCGTTCTGAGTAAGCTCGGCAACGATGGGTGAACGGCAAATTCCCGGCGGGCTCTGCTCTGTGCTAAAGCTGGCGGTCGCTCTAGCGATCATTGTTGGCGCATGCACCTCGAGTGAAGAAACAGCCGTGACGAACACCCGGGTGACGGAGTCCACGGTCACCAGCTCGCCCAATACGACGGCGGCGTCGCCGTCGACCTCCTCGGCAGCAGTCCCATATGAGGTGCCGGAACACGACATCGCCGTGCGGATCATCGACGGCCAGGGCGAATTCTATCTGCGCGACACGAACGAACGGTTTGAGCCGATCGGGCCCAACTTCCACGTCTTCCGCTCAGGACCAACCTTCGTAGTGGATCAGCTGTTTGCTCCGGTGTTCTACGACAGTGCCTTCATCGGAGAACAGTTCCGGGAGATGCGATCGCTCGGCTACAACGTTGTGCGCACATCGCTCGATCTGTGTTCTGAGGATTGCATTGGGAGCGCATCCGGCGGGCTGCGAGCGGAGTGGCTTGACAACGTCGCCGACTTCATTCGCTTGGCAAAAGACAACGGGCTGTATGTGATCCTCACCTCCAACGATTTGCCTCTCCTCGCCGGCTATGTCCCGACCGTCGAGTCGACCTGCTGCGATCCATTCGACGGCTACATCAACTCCCACTATCTGTCTCCCGTCGGCGTCGAGCAATGGTCGACCTATTGGACGGAGGTGGTCCAAGCACTCGTCGAACGCGAGACACCGCTCGACGCGATCATGGCATATCAGATCCGAGGCGAGCTTTGGCTCTGGCGTGATCGCCCGCCGCTGTCGCTTGAGGAAGGCCTCGTAACCACCGGCAATCTGAACACGTATGACATGGCAGACGCTGCGCAGAAGGAAGCGATGATCGCTGACAACGTTGCTCACTGGATCGACGAGGTTGGCGGCGCGATTCGCGATCTGGATCCAACGGCGCTCATCACCGTAGGGCTATTTGTTCCGAACTCGCCAACCCAATGGCGACCACCTGACGATCCCCGCCTGGTTCCCGACGTCCGTACGGTGGCAGCCTCAACCATCGATTTCATTGATCTCCACCCCTACCCCGGCTACATCCCTTTCTCACGGCTGATGGAGAACTTCAATCTTCCGGAAGTCGCCGAGAAGCCGCTGATCATCGGCGAGACGGGCGGGTTCACATTTGTCTTCGGATCACCCGGTGAAGCCGCCCAAGGCCTCCAGCAATGGCAGGCGCTGTCTTGCGACTACGGCATCCAAGGCTGGATGTTCTGGCACTGGCTCGGCACCGATGACCACGAGGTGTGGACCGGGTCTGAAGGCGACGGAGCAATCCGCGACGTATTTGCCCCGACAAACCGTCCGGACCCATGCTCTCAAGCCGATTTCGACTTCTTCGAAGACAACCTGGCGCTGGGCAAGCCGGTGAGCGCATCCGGCTCCATCGACGGTGGTGCCCCAGAGCTTGCGATCGACGGATGGAACAGCTCAGCATGGCAATCCGGCGCCGAGCCGAGGCAGTGGTTCGAGATCGATCTCGAGAGCGAACATACAGTACGGGCAGTTCGGCTGGTGCCAAGCCAATACCCTGAAGGTCCGACCGTTCACGTCGTCGAGATGGCAGGAGCTGACGGTGCACTGTCGGTCGTGCATCGTTTCGAAGAGACGACTTCCGACGGCCAGGCGCTCGTTCATGAGTTCTCCGATCCCCCAACCGGAATTCGCTACGTCCGCGTCACAACCACCTCCAGCCCGTCCTTTGTTTCGTGGTATGAGGTGGCAGTGCTCGGTGAGTAGCCGCACGGGACCGACATCCGATACCGGGCGAGGGCGATCGACACCTGCAGAACGTCGGACGCTCAATTCTCCAGCGCGTCGCTAGCGACCGCCGCAGCTGCCTCTTCTATGCCCACAATGGAGTCATCGCCAAAGTGACTCTCAACGGCAAACCACACCGTTGCGCCATCGGTAGCGACTCCAACAGCAAAGGCGTTGTCAAGCCGAGCAAAGGTTTGCCGACCTGTCGCTAGATCCACCCGGACCGGGTAGCCGTCAATGAACCCGAAGTACCAGGCGGCATCCTGGGTGACTGCCAGACCGGGACGCCCGAAAGCGGGCTCGATGACAAGGTCGATCTGCCTGGTCACTTCGCCAGTCCGGGCGTCCAGTAAGAAGAGTGCGCCTCCACCGACGACGTTCAGTTCGCCGCCCGGAGCGGGGGTGTCGGCCAGAACCCAGACGCCTTCGGAAGTCACGGCCAACGCCTTGGCGCCGTCGGAGAGAATGGATGAGGTTTCTCCTGACTCCTCGGCCAAGAAGCCGAGGTCGCCAATGATCGCGTCGATCGTGCGGCCGTTGGCGTTGATACGCTCAACCGAGCCATCGCTCTCGTTGATTGCCCAGGCAATACCGTCGGCCCCGACAATCGCGGTGTCGGTGCCGCCTCCTGAGATGTCTGTGTCACCGAGCACGTCGCTCACCTCGTTTGTGACGACGTCGATCCGGGCGACCTGTCCGTGGCCGTCGATCACGGCCCAAGCAGCGTCATCGAGAACTGCCACTGCTCGCGGCGCCACACCGGAGTCCCCAATCTCGGCTACGAGAGTGCCATCTGCCGGGTCGATCCGAAGCAGTGGGCCGAAACTGAACTCGTAGGTCGTGACCCAAAGCGAGTCCGCCCCAACAACGACATCCGCCGGTTCCTCGTCGACGCCGAAGGTCTGTGTGGTCGCCCCCGTCTCGAGATCGACTTCTACAACCGACATGGCGTCGGGCGCAGCAAGCCAGGCATGATGGCCTTCGATTGCGATCGACGACGGTGTTTCATCGAGAAGGATCTCGGTCAGCGGAACATCAATCCTGCAAACCTCACCGCCAATGCACTCCAGCGGCGACGCTGTTGGTTCTGTCGACTCCACCGCTCCCCCAGATGTTGCATCTGGAGCAACCGTTGTCTCGCCTCCGGGAATTACGCCGATCAGGGAGCCGTCACCGTTGGTGGGCTCGTCTGATCCACCGCAGCTAGCCACCAAGACGGCGATTGCAGCCATCATGACAATCCAACGCACGTCGATCCCGCGACGGCGTGCCGACTCGGTCGTCCGATGTGACTCCATTTTGCTCACTCCTCGATTCGTGTCAGTTCGAACTCGCTCACGGCACCAGGCGCCCGCACGATCAAGCTGTCGCCCTCACAGATGAATGTGCTTCCGAGCTTCCCCGGGGCCGGGACTAGCGACGTTGCCTCCGGGCCGGGAATCCATTGACCCTCGAGAAACGCAAGATGTTTTACGAAAGCATCGCCGCCCAACACGTCGCCTGTCTCGCCCCTACGGGTCAACATGAATCGATAGCTGCCCTCGAACACGAGCTTCACCCACGGCGTCAGACCCTCTGCATCAACCCTGGCGTTGATCGGAACCTCAGGGTTGAACACGACTTCTCCGCGTCCGGTGCGATCTATCGTCATTGACATCGTGGCCAGCCCTCCGATGACAGATTGGCCGGGCGCCCGGTACTCCTCGCTCAACCATTCCCCGATCATGCACACAGGTACCGGTGGCTGTTCACAGAACTCGTCGAGGGTCCAGCCCGCCAGATCCAATACCGCGCCACCTAGATGTCCGGTCAGCCCGGCCCGGGCCTCGCCGGGAATAGTCTGCCTGAAGATGGTGTCGACCCCTGGACTGTCATCAGGGCAGCCACATCCCTGGGGATCCGTGCACAGCACGTCGGCACCCATGTCGGGCAGCGTTGCGACAACGCCATCGGGGTATTGCAGCAAGCCGTAGCTACTCGAACTGACCGTGATCACGTCGGCGGTCAGGTTCACCTTGTATGCAGCTGCGCTGAGTGGCTTTGCGATCAGGTTCGCCCCGTCGCCGGGTCCAATGTCCCCCAGGAAGAGCGGTACTGGTGTGATCGAGGGGACCCCTGCCCCGGCTTGATCCCAAGCGGGCGCATACGCCGAATCGCGAAAGTAGCCCGGTCCCCATGTCGGTAGCATCGTGGGGGATGCGAGGTCTAGGGCAGTTTCGTAGGCAGCGGCGCTGCCGGCGTCGCTGCCGGCAACAATGTCGAGGGCGAACGGCCATAGGCCGACGCTATTCTCATCGAGATGGGCCCAGAAGCCGATGGCAGGGTAGGTACGTGCGAACAGGTCTGTTCCCGGCTGTCGCAGCCACCCATCCCAGTGGTTCTCGCTGCTACCGCCGGCGATGGTCTCCCCAGCCCACTCGGCCAAGCCTTCCATAACCCAGGCCGGGCGGCTCGGCATCCTCGCCGGGTCCCCAACGGTGAAGCTGTAGCAGTGGAAGAGCTCGTGGGCGATGAACGACTCGAGTTCGGCGGATGCCACGCCGTTGCTGATCTGCTTTGCAATGTCGAGTCCAAGCTTGCCGATGGTCACCTTGCACCTGACCGGCTCGCCCGACCAACCGCCATTGGCATCGACCGGGTCCGCAAACATCCCTCCGTCGCCATCCACGAAGCTCGCTGCGATGCGCAACTCGACAGGGATGCCCAGGGGCCGACCCAGCTTGGCAGCCAGCTTGGCGAGGGTTTGCTCGATGAACTCATTGAGCGCGGCTTCGTCGATCCCGTCGCTGGCAGCCGCCAGCACCGCGGCACCGATCACCATGCCGGCACCCCCCGCCGCGTCACCCGACTCACCTGTCACGTAGCGGGTCACCGTTTCTTGCTGTGTCGGCGTGAGCTGACCCCAGTGAGAGCGCACCCAACGAAGGGCTCCCGTTCCGGAAGGAATCAACTCCCGTCGCCCTTCCGGTAGCTCCACGCCGGGAAGCCTGCCGATCGCCAGCGAAAACGCGCCCAGCGCCGTATCCAGAGGCACGATGTCGCTTCCGACATCTGCGACGAGCGCTTCGAAGGCAGACTGATCACTCGCGTCCGTCGATGCGGACCCGTTGCTTCCCGCAGGTGTGGACGTTCCACACGAGGAAGCCAACAGAGCGGCCCCAAGTACCCAGCAATGGGAGCTTCTGACGGAGTTCATTGCGACGGGATCTCCCCTGGTGTTTGGGCGGTTCTCTTGGGCACTGGCTGGCTGAAGCCCTTCCCGCACACATCCCCGAACATGGTGAAATCGACGTCGGGGTCCCGCCATAGCTCAATGCTCTGCAGCCTTTCCTGAGAGGAATACCCAGTGAGTCCCGGACCCGTGCCGGTGAGGTAGTGCCACCGATCGAAGTCGAGAGACGCGACACCGACCGTTGTCGACTCTCCCGGCGCAAGCCGGATCAGATCGACGGCAATGCTCTCAGAGGCAAACACGGGACCAACGACCGTTTCGTCGACATGGGAAACCCCCTGTTTTGTGGTCCAGCTGAGCGGCCCGGCGCCTTCCGTGCGAAGGCTGACGAAGCAAGTCTCAGGCGGTGCGGAGCCGATCGACTCGCCATCCAGCTTGCGGGTGATCCGCACCTCGATCGACCCCGGGAACAGTTGTCCCGCCGGCTCTGGTATGACCCGAATCTCGGGGTTGAGGTGAAGCACCCATCCACCCGACTGCGCTTGTGTGGTTGCCAGATCTGAGAAGTGGTCTTCGATGTCGTCAAGGGCGTCCTCTACGAACTGTGCAGCGAAGTCCGCACAAGGACCGTCGCAGACCTGACCCACCAACTGCTCGGTGAGGGCTGCGGCAATGTCGCCCTTGGCGCTCTCCATGAGCTCGCTGAAGCTCGGCAATGTTGGAGGAACGCCCACAGCGGCCAGTCCGGCATCCGCAAGGGCGTTGAGGGCGGCCTTGCAGGCAGCCTCCGGCTCACATCCAGTGATGTCGACTATCCCCTGGATGATTCCGGCCTTCACCATGTCGACGAGATCCTTGAACGTGTCCCATGCTTCACCGATGAACGAAACGGCTTCACCGAGGTGGTCGAAGACATCCTTGTCGGGAGGATCTGGCTTGTAGGCACAAACGGTTGCACCCGCGACGAGTCCTCGATGCTCGGTCTCTTCGGTTGTGAACACGCGGGCGGAGTCGCGAGTGGCGTCATAGACAAACTGCATGGTCGGAACAGGAGCCGGGTTCTCACTCCCAAACGGATTCTCGACGACTCGGACGCAGCGAGAGAAGCCTACGTTCGACTGCAGGGGTTGGTTGAACTTGACTGCGATGTCGTACAAGGCGTCGATCGCCTGCTCCGGCGGAGGCTCGATCAGAAGTCGCTCGCTGTCGACCTCATAGAGGACAGCGTTGCTGACACCCTCGATAGGCTGACCGTTACTCAATGGGATTACCCGCACCCACAGCCGACCGGGAGGAATACCCTGCCACCATGAGCCGGCGACCGGCTGGCTCATCCGGGGACTTGCTCCCCCTGCTGCAGGTTCGCCGTTTGAGAGTTCGAGCCCCATCCTCTCGAGGTCGGAGAAGCGGAAGCCAGATGTGTGAGAGCCAGCTTCGGGCACAGGGGCAGTGCCGCGGCGGATCTGGTCGAGCGCCAATTCGAAGTCGCTAACCCGATCACCGTCTGTGGCGATCATTATCGACCACAGCAGGCCGGGGAAGTCTGTGGATGGGCCGGCAGGTGGGCGTGTGGATGACACCTGGATCAGGCCCGCCTCGACGCCGAGGAGTTGCGTATCCCATCGCAAGGTCTGGGGCACCGGGTCACAGTCCGGATGGAAGGCTCCGTCGACGCAAAGGACGGAACTGGTCAGTAGCCGCTCCTTGTTGGAGCCTGTGTTGAGATCGAAGTGCGCCCGCACTACGTTGAGGAGGGTATGCGGCCCAACTGGCTGGACAGGGCCGAGAATGGATTCGGCCGCCGCGATGCGCTCGTATCGACCTCGACCAAGGTTGATGAGTTCGTCGTCGGACCAACCCCAGACTTCTACTTCGACGTCGTCGCCGGCAACCGCTGGAAGGGGCAATCCGGTGAAGTTGAACCCGGCTGCGGTGGGTGTCGCAAAACCTGTAGCGGGCAGCCGTTGCCAAATACCACCACCCTCTGTGACGTATAGGTAGGCGGCATCCAATCCGGCTGAGTTGTCAAGTGTCGTGCCGCTGAAGGTGACATCACCCACCCAGACTCCGACCGCACAGTCTTCATTGCCCGGCACAAGCATCGAGGGGCGCGACGCGCTCGTGGTTTCGTCGAACGGGACAATTGACACCATCGTCGGGGATGAGGTCACGGGCACCGTAACGGTACCACCGTCCGGACCCACCACTCCTACTGGCACCGTGCCCGACACACCGAGAGTTGCGGCTGTTGCAGCCTGTCCAACGCTGTCGGCCGCGGTGGGAATATCGAGTGTCGCTGTGCATCTTGCAGCATCCACCGTTACCCCTTGGGAGGACGAAAGAAGCGGGGACATCGGGAGCTCGGTCAGCGGCTCCCCGCTCTGAGGGTCCCATCCCGCAACTACCTCCATCCAGATTGGCGATGAGGCTGCGTATCGTTCGGACACGTCGAATGCCCGCACTTCGATCGCGTGCGGCCCGACCGAGTCAGCAGCCCACTGCCAGGGGACCTCCGGGTCCATTTGCGGTTCGGCGAAACCATGTGTGCCGACCTTCTCTCCGTCTACCCAGAATTCCACTCGGTCGATTGGTTCGGATGCCAGCACCTGACTGGTCATGGAGATCCGCTGGCCGAAGATGAGATCTGTGCTTGAGGAGGTTCGCAATAGCGGCACGATTGGAGGTGGGGCCGGCGGGATCGCAGCAGGTGCTGTGGTCGGTCCCGTTTCGCCAGCTGTCCCTGTCGGTGGACGGATCGTCGTCTGGGGTTCCGCCTCTTCGGTTGGAGAGCACGAAGAGGCAAGGATCATGATGACGATCAGCGGTACCGCGAGGAGGGATTGACGCCGCATCAGCAACCCCGGACCGAAATCGTGAATGACTGCGGTGCCGACCACGGGCCTGTGGCATCGTGGGTCTTGGGACGGACCCGCCACCAATAGTTGTTGCATGCCAGGCCGGGCGTGAGCCATTCGTTGGCTCCTGCCACCGTGCTTGAAGCAGCGATCTCGGAGAACGCCGGCGTCGTGGAGACTTCCACCTGGAACTCGAGGGCAAGCCGACAGCCGTTATAGCTCCAGGAAAGGGTGTTGGCGACCAGAGGGGTGACCGACCCGTCGGCGGGAGTCAGTGGGATGGGTGGGTCGAACAGGCATGCGTCGGTGGTTGTCGGGGCCGGAGTCGTCGTCGATGTTGACGTCGTCGTTGACGTAGTGTCAGGTGGCACGTCGACGGCGCCTTCCACCGTGACGGTGACACGAGCGGGTCCACGCCAATCCCCGCCGATGTCTCGTGCCCACAGACTCAACACATGTATGCCGGCGCTTGGTTCCCAATTGAACTCGACCGTAGCAAGTTGTCCTGATTCGCCCGGCAACGTCGCCTCACCATATGGCTCATCATCGATGTCTAGCCTCACCATGTCGGCACCCGTCGGAACCGCAACATGACCCACGACGTGGACCACCTGGTCATCGACGCCGTAGTTGGACCCGTCGAGAGGTCTGTCGATCCAGACAGCACTCGTCGATGGGTCGTCCGTTTCGAGAGCGGCGGCGTACGCCCCTGATGCGAGGAGGATGATGGTCAGACCCAAGGCGGCGAACACCCTGCCGCTGCCATAGAATTGGTTCCCCATTCTCCGCCCTCTCCTTGCAAGCACCAGGTCCACAATCCGAAATCTGGATTTCAACAGTACATAACTAGACGTATTCCGCGAGCTCTTGATACACCTTTGCTCCCCATCACCGCCCGCAGGATGGCCAGAGCCCGGACAATCCTTGCGCGGGAGCAGCGGTGGTTGGGGTGGGTGTCAGCAGGGCTTCGGTCGTAGCCACGCCACCGCTGCAGTCGGGACTAGGCCGGGGGCAGCGTTGCTGCCTCGACTTGGGGAGCAAATCCCTGCTGGTCCCTCGATCGCGTCATCGGCTGCTGAGTCGGCCACGCGAACCAGTCCATTTGCGTTGCAGCCAGCTACGAGGTTGCCCTAGCGAATCCTGGCCCCATGACTCCAGATGGATCGCTGCAAGGTTGCATCCAACAACACGCGGGTGGCGACACAACTACTCGCGCAGCCGAGATGTCGACCGTGAGCGACAACACCCCAGCGGAAGCCGCCACGATGCCATAGGGGTAGCAACATCCAGCTGCAACGGAAAGCCGGGGCTCGGAAGGCTCGGGGTGACCAGACCACGGGCTCTCCCTATATATTGACAACCATCTATATATGTGTCATGGTTACATATAGATAGTGATCGATACGTAGGAGACACTGGTGGATCAGATTCTCGACCTCATGGCCCGAGTGGCCGACGACGTAGTCGAAACCATCTATCACGTCTGGCCCTTCCTGGCGATTTCGGTGGTGGCAGCCGCGGCGGTGAATGTCTATGTCGGAACTGAGCGCCTCGCCACGCTCTTAAACCGTCGCACCGGGGTCGCCACGGCAGGAGCCGTCTTGCTGGCAACCCTCACCCCGTTCTGCTCCTGCGGGACGATGGCCGTCCTTCTCGGCATGTTGGCAACGTCGACACCTTGGGCTCCCCTGGTGGCATTCATGGTCGCCTCGCCGCTTACAAGTCCGTCGGAACTTGTGTTCTCTGCGGGGTTGTTCGGTTGGTCGTTCGCCTTGGTGTTCTTCGTCGGAACGATCGTCCTCGGGTTCGCCGCCGGCGGTGTCGCTGGCATCCTGGACCGGGCCGGACTGCTCAGGAACCAAGCGAGGGCGACCATCGACGACGGCTGCACTACAGGGTCATGCGCCGTGCCACAGCCCGTCGCGGTCAGTATCGGGCCGGGTGCAGCGTCCATCGCCGAGTTCCCGCCTCGGCGGGAACGGTGGAAGCTCAACGAGTTCCGTACGGAACTGCTCACCGTCGGCCGCAAGATGGCCCTCTTCTTCCTCGGCTTCACCGCAGTGGGCTACCTCGCCATCGAGGCGATCCCCACAGCATGGCTGTCCGACTACCTCGGCGAAGGATCGCTATTGGCAATCCCCCTGGCGGCGCTTCTCGGCATTCCGGCGTACATCAATACCGAGGGGTCCCTACCACTCGTCGCCTCGTTGATGTCGGGCGGCATGGGAGCCGGACCGGCAATGGCATTCCTCGTCACGGGTGCAGGCACCAGCGTCGGAGCAATCAGCGGACTGTTCGTCGTCGCCCGCAAGCGAGTGGTCGGACTCGTCGTAGCGATGCTGTTCGTAGGGGCGCTTGTTCTGGGACTCGTTGCTGAGATCGTGATCTAAGGCAGCGCCGTGTGGAACAATCAACATATGAAGACCGTCATCGAATGCTGCGCCCCCCTCCTCGAGGAACCACTCGCCGAGACTGAAGCGGCAATGCTGGCCGAGTGGTTCGGTGTCCTATCCAACCCGACCCGGCTCCGGCTGCTCAGCCTGATTGCCGCCGCAGGGGAGGCGTGCGCCGCCTGCGACTTGGTGGCTCCGCTCGGCGTATCGCAACCAACAGTCAGCCACCACCTCAAAGTCTTGCGTGAGGCCGGGCTGATTGAGAGCGAGAAACGTGGTCGCTGGGTGTACTACAGCCCGGTGCCTGTCCGTCTCGGAGTCTTGGGGCGCGCCCTGGGATCTTGAACGCCATAGCAAGTTGAATCCAGATCCCCGACCGGCATCAACGGCGTCTCGCACCGTCGCAAGCAGAGATCCCCCAGCATTGAAACGAATAAGCTAGGGCGGTTGATCGATCTAGGAGACTTCAATGAACGCTGAACTTCGTGCCCTCGGCGAGAGCTACTGGCAAGACGAACTCGCCGCTTCGCCCCTCCAGGCATTGATGCTCGGTATCCACGACTACGACGAGGAGATGGACGACGCATCCCGTGAAGCAGAGGATGCCCGCATCGCATCGCTGCGTTCATACGCCGCCAAAGCCGCTGCCTTCGACCCCGATGAACTAACCGCCGATGAGCGAATCACTCGTGATGTGATGATCTTTGAGTCGGGCACGCGCGCCGACGTGCTCGAGATGCGAGAAGCCGAACTCGAAGTCAACCACGCGATGGGCCTCCAAGCCATGCTTCCGGTGCTGTTCCCCCAGTTTCCAATCGACGAGCCCGAGCATGCCAAAGCAATGCTGGTCAAGTATCCGAAGTTCGGCACGCTGCTTGACCAGATGACCGACCGGCTTCGCAGCGGCGTCGCCAACGGCCGCACTCCCATGGCCAGCACAGTAGAAAAGACGGTCGAGCAGCTCGACGCCCTTCTCGCTGCGGACCCGGCCGCCAGCGTGTTTCTGACCACCCGGAGTCCGGCAGCATTCAGTGAAGAGGAAACAGCGGCGTGGCGTGGTTCGCTGGCAGCCATCGTTCAAGACACCATCTACCCCGCGTTGCAACGGTCCCGCGACTACATCGCAGAGCATGTGCTGCCGGCGTCTCGCGGAGACGACATCCCGGGCATCTGTCATCTCGAAGGCGGTGAGGAGTGGTATCGCCGGGTAATCAAGCGACACACCTCGGTCGATATGACAGCCGAGGAAATCCACGAAATCGGGCTCGATCAGATCCGCAAGCTCGATGAGGAATACCGCGAGCTCGGCGCTGAGGTTCTCGGCACATCTGACCTGAAGGAGATCTACGCCCACCTTCGCGATGACCCCGAACTCCACTTCGAGACCGGCGAAGAGGTCCGCGCCGCTTCCGAGGTTGCACTAGCCAAGGCCAAAGCAACGATGGGCGACTGGTTTGGTCGTCTCCCGCAGGCGGACTGCTTTGTCCAGGAAACACCATCAGGGCCCACTGCTTTCTACTTCCCGCCGGCCACAGACGGATCCCGCCCGGGCACGTTCTTCGTGAACACGAGTGACCCTGCGTCGTGGGGCCGCTACGAGATCGAGGCGATCGCCTATCACGAAGGTATCCCCGGGCATCATCTCCAGCTCGCTATCTCCGGCGAACTGGCCGATGTCCCCGAATTCCGCAAGCACGCCGCAGTCACGGCGTATGCCGAAGGCTGGGGTCTCTACACCGAGCGGCTTGCCGACGAGATGGGGATGTACAGCGGACCGCTGGAGCGGATGGGGATGCTGTCGGCCGACTCGATGCGGGCTGGCCGTCTTGTCGTCGATACCGGCCTCCATGCCAAAGGGTGGTCACGACAGCAGGCGATCGACTTCATGGTCGAGAACTCACCGCTGCATCTGGGAACAATCGAACCCGAGATCGACCGATACATCGGTCTTCCAGGCCAGGCGCTTGCCTACATGATCGGGCGTCTCGAAATCATGCGGATGCGCGCCGAAGCCGAAGAGACGATGGGTGATCGCTTCGACATCAAGGGCTTCCACGACACGGTGTTGTGCTCCGGCCTGGTTCCCCTGGGCACCCTCGATCGCATGATCAAAGAGTGGGCGGCCACCTAGCGGTTTGATCACGACCCAGGGCTAGTCGGTCTGTGGCCCGTGCCAGGTTCCGTCGATTCCGCTCTTTGACTCAGACCCTCGTAGCCTGCGGCCACGATTACAGATTGGGTTCTGAGTTGATAAGAGCGAGACACGTAGCACTGGTAGCGGCACTCGCGGTGGTCGTCACGGGGGGAATGACGTCCTTGAGTCATGCCGCCTCCGACACGCCGGAGCCTCTCACGGTGCCTCTCGGTGTTCAGTGTGAGTATTTCGCACAGATCTCATCCGACTCGCGCTATCTCATTTGCGTCGCTGACACCGATTCTGTAGATGGAGGGGAGCTGTACTCGGTCCCGATCGATGGGAGCGCCCCTCCGATTCGTCTCAATCCTGTCCGACCGGGTCCCGAGGACGTTGTGTCGTGGGTCGACATCACGCCCGATGGATCAACGGTCCTCTTTGCTCACGGCGAATCAATCGGCTCCGACGAGTTCAACAATCTGGCCATCTATTCGGTTCCAATCGGTGGCGGCGAGGTGACCTCGCTGACGCCGGATATCGAGGTTGGTGGCTTCATGTGGAAACCGGAGATGTCCCCCGACGGATCCGCGGTGGTCTATTGGTGGTGGGACACATTGAAGGGCGGCTTGTATGCCGCGGCCACAGACGGCAGTGGCGCCACCCTGATAGGAACCCCATCACGACCGCAGTTGCTTTTCGAACCAGACCCAATGATCTCTCCCGATTCGAACTGGGTTCACTACCACACCAACACAGGTACATCTCAACTGGAGGCTGCCGAAGCCCTGCCCATCACAGGTGGTTCCCCCTTCGTCCTGACCGGCGACGGCACCGGCTTGTTGGAGACAGGTTGGTTCACCCCTGATTCGCAGTACTACGTCTTTCTTGGCACCTACGAGTCTGGTGTGTACGAACTGTTCGCCACACCGATCGCCGGCGGGGATCGGGTGAAACTAAACCAAGAGCTTGCCGCGGGCCAGCGTCTAGGAAACGCTATCCATATCCTGCCCGATTCCTCTGGTGTGGTCTTCTCTGTAATTGGGGACAGTTCTTCAATACCTATTTGGTATCGCGTGCCCATCAGTGGAGGTACTCCGACAGTTCTCTCGGACGCCATCTTTGAAATTCAAGTGACGGCCGACTCGTCCTATGTCGTACTCGACAGCGTCGAAATCAACGCTCACTCTCTTGACGACGGGACTGTCACGCGACTCGGAGACATGGGTACCTTCCTGGTTTCGCCCGACTCGTCAAACGTATGGCTATGGCAAAGGCAACGCCACCAGGACACAGAAGCTCAGCTGTACACCGTTCCCATCAACGGTGGTGAGCTGACTCTTCATCCTGGGACGACAGCAACGGCGGATGCAAATAGATTTGGATACCTTGAGAATCCATTCCAGGAGATCACGCCAGATTCCTCCCGATACCTCTATGTTGAGGACGTCGACAATGACTCGACGCGGGAGCTCGTGATGGCTTCGGTCTATGGCGGACAGGCACATACCATCGCCACCGGAATCGAGATCATCACCTATGAGGCTCCACTCCTCACCGACAGAGACATCGCGATGCTCGTGACACCGGACTCCAGCCGGGTCATCTACCAAGCGGATCCGGCTGGCAATGGATTGCAGTTCTATTCGTCGCTGCTGACGCGGTATCCGGAAACCGCCGATTCGAGTTGGCAGATCGAGGAGAACGCATCGATTGGGTCGGCTGTCGGCGTGGTCACTGGGTCTGACCCGGACAAGGACCCGCTGACATTCAGCATCACCGGCAACAGTGGCCCATTTGCGGTCGAACCTGCAACGGGCGAGGTCACGGTGGCGACCTCTCTCGACTACGAGGTCGCTTCGCAGCACGAGCTTTCGGTTGAGGTCAGCGATGGCATTGTGTCAGCAACTGCCTTGATCACGATCGAGGTGGGCAATGTCAACGACAACCCGCCGGTTGGTGGTGACCTCGCCGCATCGCTTCCCGAGGACGCACCTTCCGGGACCACGATCGGGACCATCAGCGACGCTGATCCTGATGGTGATGAGGTCACCTTCTCCTTGTCGGAGCCGAGCAGCTTGTTTGCTGTTGATGATGATGGGGTGGTGACTCTGGTTGATTCGTTGGACTACGAGACAGCAACCAGTCACCAGTTGACGGTCAATGTGTCTGATGGGATCTTCACCACACCCGCCACGGTGACCGTAAACGTAACCGAGGTCAACGAACCGCCACCCTCGACAACGACAACGACAACATTGCCTTCAACAACCACCACGGCACCGCCCCCACCGCCGCACTCTGACTTCGGAGATGTCCCCGGTACCGATGTTTTTGCTGGTGACATCGCCTGGCTCGCCACCCAGGGCATCACCCAAGGCTGTAACCCGCCAGTCAACGACCAATTCTGCCCGAAGGCCTACGTCACCCGCGGCCAGATGGCAGCCTTCCTCCACCGTGCTCTTGGCGACAGCCTCACCCCCGGGTCACCAGTCGCGTTCACCGACGACAACGACTCTGTGTTCGAATCCGACATCGAATGGCTCGCCGCTGCCGGTATCACCACAGGCTGTAACCCGCCAACGAACGACCGGTACTGCCCGGAGGCCTATGTGACCCGTGGCCAGATGGCAGCGTTCTTGCATCGTGCCCTCGCAGACACCCTCCCCCTTGGACCACCAGTCACCTTCATCGACGACAACAGCTCTGTGTTCGAGACAGACATCGAATGGCTCGCCGCAACCGAAATCACCAAAGGCTGTAACCCGCCAACGAACGACCGGTACTGCCCCGACACGTATGTCACCCGTGGCCAAATGGCAGCCTTCCTCCACCGAGCACTTGCGGAGGGTTAGCTCCGGCACCGACGGCTAGACATACGAACGGGCCAACGCAGTCACCCAAGACCTCGGGGCCCTGCGACACTGGGTCGATGATCTCGATCGAGCTGGCTCAGAAGCTGCGCGATGCGGGGTTGGAGTGGCTGCCCACTGAAGGCGACAGCTTCATGATCCCGGATCGTGATCTAGAGGACCACGTATTTACCATCAGCGAAGAGACAGTTGAGGTGCATCGACTCACCGCTGGAAAACGCATCTCGTTCAACGGAGCGGTCGAGTGGGCACTTGACTCGATCATGCATACGGAGGCGACCTCGCCGCTAGCGTTACTTCCAAGGAGGATCGCGCATGAACGTCGAGCTTGACCAACTCGCCCAGGACTACTGGGAATACGCGCTCAGCACATTTCCCACCGAGGCAATGCTGCTCGGCGACCACCGTTTCGATGCCGAGATGGAACAGTTCAGCCGTCAAGCCGAAGACGAACAGATCGCTGAGTTCGATCGTCTCGTAGCAGCCGCTAACGCCATCGAAGACGGTGTGCTGAATGCCGACGAGTTGATTACGAAAGCCGTTCTGATCGACGAAGCCTCCGGTCGTGCCAACGAGCTTCGCTCCCGGACCGCCGAGTACGATGCCAACCCGAGCTGGGGTATCCACGTTCTACTGCCGCAGTTTGCCGGTCAACTTCCGCTCACCAAACCGGCCCACGCCGAGGCTCTCGTGGAGAAATGGACCAACGTCGGCCCGATGTTCGACCAGTTGATCCACCGCCTCCGCCAAGGTGTCGCCAGGGACCGCACTCCACCGCGCACCTCAGTCGAGAAGAGCATCGCCCAGATCGACCAATACCTGGCGAGCCCGACCACGACCGACCCCTTCATCAATGTCCCCGCACCTGAAGCGTTCACCCAAGAGCAAACCGAAGCTTGGCGAGACCGCCTCGCCCGCGTTGTCATTGACGTCATCCGGCCGGCGTACGAACGGTACCGCCACGAACTCAAGGAGGTCGTCCTACCGGTGTCCCGTCCCGAGGAGAAGACCGGGGTGCGCTGGCTGTCCGACGGCGAGGAGATCTATGCAAGGGCGATCCGTCGCCACACCTCGCTCGACCTGACCCCGCTGGAGATTCACAACATCGGCCTCGAAGAGATCGCCCGGCTGGAAGGCGAGTACCAGACGATGGGTGCGCAGGTGCTGGGGACATCCGATCTGAGCCAGATCTACGACAGGCTGCGCAACGATCCAGAGCTTCGCTTCGACGACAGTGAGCAAATCGTCGCCGCCGCCCAGGACGCAATGGACCGCGCCCGGACCGCGATCCCCAATTGGTTTGGCAGGCTCCCCCGAGCCGACTGCGTGATGGCTGAAATCCCTGAGGCCGGCGCTCAAGATGCTCCGATTGCGTACTACCTGCCGCCGGCAACCGACGGTTCGCGGCCTGGCACCTACTTCATTAACACGACCGAACCGACCACCCGCACCCGGTTCGAGTCTGAGGCGCTGGCGTTCCACGAGTCCATTCCCGGGCATCACCTGCAGCTGGCAATCGCCCAGGAACTCGAGGGAATCCCGGAGTTCCGCAAGCACGCATTGGTAACGGTGTACGTCGAAGGATGGGGTCTGTATACCGAACGGCTCGCCGACGAGATGGGGCTCTACAGCGGCCCACTGCATCGGCTGGGAATGCTCTCGTTCGACTCGTGGCGGGCCGGCCGGCTCGTTGTCGACACCGGCATGCATGCCCTGGGGTGGTCAAGACAGGAGGCGGTCGACTACCTAGTACAGAACTCGCCGCTGGCGCTAAACAACATCGAGAGCGAGGTCGAGCGATACATAGGGATGCCCGGCCAAGCTCTCGCCTACATGATCGGCCGCCGCGAGATCATGCGGCTTCGGGAGGAAGCGCAGACGACCATGGGTGGCAGGTTCGACATCAAGGGATTCCACGACACTGTGCTCGGATCCGGCCCGGTGCCGCTTGGAATCCTCGGTGACCTCGTCAGGAAGTGGGCCTCCTGACTACCAGCGCTGACTGACGTACTCCAAGGCTTCGTCG
Source organism: bacterium (assembly GCA_024228555.1). Classification (GTDB taxonomy): domain Bacteria; phylum Actinomycetota; class Acidimicrobiia; order Spongiisociales; family UBA5794; genus JAAETI01. The sequence goes on from JAAETI010000423.1 coordinate 30,363, forward strand.
GTCAGCAGCTTGCGTGTCGAATTGCCCATCCGCACATACATGTCGGCCTCGCGGTTCCCGCCGGGCTCATCCAGGAAGACCGGGGCAGGACCCGCCTCAACATCGATCCGGCACACCTCGGTGTTCCCCACCAGCTCAAAGCTAACGGTGATGTTCGCAATCGGCGGCTTCCCGAAACATCGCTCCAGATAGTCAGTGAGCCACAACTCGTAGCGATCAAGGTCAGGCTTCTTCATCAGTTTGAGATCGTCGTCGAGACCGGGTGTAGATCCATCATCGGCAACCCCGATCAACAAGGTTCCCCCATCACCGTTGAGGAACCCGGCGACAGTCTTCGCCACAACAAGCTCGATCTTGGGATCCTTCTGCCGACTGTGGATGTTCCAGCGTGCGGTCTGCTTGAACTCCACTTGATGCGTCTCCCCGGCGGCGATCAACTCCTGAGCCGAAAGGCGTTCCGCGACGCTCTGCCGTATCCCGAAGTGATTCATCAGCCACATCACGACGAGGAGCACCATGACGGATCCGCCAAGCCCACCGAGCACCGTTCCCCACCTCAACCCGGTTGTCGGCGTATCCGGTGTTGCGATGTTGACGAGCAGCGCACCAAGGCCAGCGCCTGCGATACCGATCAACGTGGTTTCTGACCAGGTGAGTCGTTGGCTGCCGGGGACGATCAGCCGGGCCAGACTGCCAAGGACGAACCCTGCGACGAGGACCCCGGCGAACAACAGACTTGCTTCCATGGCCAGATTCTATGCAGCAAATCGAACCCCGTACTTCAGAGTGGCCATCCCAGTACCGATACCCCCACATGGCACGATTCGGCTCATACTTCATTATCGCCGGCGCCCTGTCTGGATTGCTCTCGCTCTTCGACTACGAACTCTCTCTGCTCATGTGGATCGAGACCTGGGGAAGCGGCGTTGCGTGGCTGATCAGGGGTGCATTCATCCTGGTCGGCATGGGTCTCGTCTCCCAGGAGATGAAGACCCACCAGCCACAGGCTGAGCACCAGCCCGTCAGTTCTGACGACATGATCCGCTAGCGATAGCGGAAGGCTTCGTTGTCTTCCCCCTTATCTTCTGCGCAGAAGAAGTCCCCTCGTGGGAGGACGGGGCTGGAACGACCGCAGAGAGGACCAGACTGGGAGGGGGAAGACGCAACCCGCGGCCGCACACGCTCTCACCCCCCTCGATCGGCCTCCGGCCAACCGATCCCCCCATCAAGGGGGGATTGCCCTGCAAAGCAGCCCTCCCCTCGTGGGAGGGGGAATAGGCGCGGCACGCGGCCGCACACGCTCTCACCCCCCTCGATCGGCCTCCGGCCAACCGATCCCCCCATCAAGGGGGGATTGCCCTGAGCAGCAGACCTCTTGAATCAATCTTGGCCATCCGGCATCTTCGGAGCATGCGGATCAAACCTCGGCTGACCAAGTACGCACGACGGAATCGTGCGGACCCAACCAAATCAGAGTCAATCATCTGGGCAGACCTGCGCGGCCAGCAGCTCGGCTACAAGTTCAAGAGGCAGCAGCCGATCGGCCCCTACATCGTTGACTTCGTTTGCTACTCCAAGAAACTGATAGTTGAACTCGACGGCTGGACCCACGGGCTTGCCCAGAACTTCGATCGCGACGACGCCCGCCAAGTATGGCTGGAATACCGCGGCTTCACTGTCCTCCGCTTCACCGACGAGGAAGTCATGGAAGACCGAGAAGCAGTCGGCGACGCCATCTTTGCCACGCTGGAATTGCTCTGAAGCGAGAGACCAGATCGGGAGGGGGATTTCGGCCGCCCGCACTCGTCAGCCAGAAGCAGAAAACGGACCCGGTGGGTCCGTTTTCTCTTGGCGGAGAGGGAGGGATTTGAACCCTCGAGGGAGCTTAAACCCCCTACTCGCTTAGCAGGCGAGCGCCTTCGGCCGCTCGGCCACCTCTCCAAGGTAGACAGAGGTTATCAGGTCCACGGAGAGGCGGTCATTCGCAATCCCCGTAGGTCACGCCTTCACCGTCGCCACCGGCGATATCGGCCGGCAGCACCGGTGTCCCGTCGGTGAAGAAGTTGCACGCAAAGTGGTGCGGGCCGGGAGAGTTCAACAGAGCCGCCCGGTTCACTCCCGCCTCGATCGTGTTGTTGACGACAGTGAGCTCAGCGAGGTTGTAAGCACGCAGCGTGTACCAACCGTGAGCGGAGATGTAGTTACCGATGACGTCAATATGCATCTCGGAGTTGTTGGTCGCAAAGATGAGGTCGGTCACACCAATACCGTCGGGGATCTCATCGAAGTAGTTGTACGAGATCTCAAAGTCACCTGTCGTGACCTCAAACTCCCCAAGCTGGAAACCATCGAGGTGCGTACTGCTATCACCAAGGGGGTCGCGCCGGTAGTTGCGGGTGAAGGTGAACCCATCGAGCTCACCATCAGCAAAAACCGTGTCATCTCCACCCACCAACTCATTGTCGGCGATGATCAGGTTGGTGATGTCGTTGACCTTGAAGAGCTTGGTGTCGCGCAACCCGTTGATTTGGGAATGGTGGACATTGAGCCCGGTACGCACGATGCTCTCGTCGGCCTTGATCGGGTAGTAGCCGCCGCAGTTGATGACCACATTCCGGATGGTGACATTGTCTGCCTCGATCGTCACACAACCGTCAACAATCACGTTCTCCAGCAACGCCCCCTCCTCGGTCAGCTTCTGGCTTCCGACATGAGTCGTCGGTGCAGGGGCGATCACACCCACTCCAATGGTGATACCGACATCATCAGGCGTCACATACTCGCTGGGGAGCGGTGGGGGCGACAACGGAGTGAGGCCGAGCGCCCGCACCAGGAACGATGCCATTTGCGCCCGCGTCACCGGGTCGTCCGGGCAGAATCGGCTATTCGTCGGCGGGTTACAGCCGACGGTCACCCCTTGTTCGGCGAGTGCGTTGATGTCTGGTTGGTGTACCGAACCGGAGTCGTCATCGAACCAATCTGTCGGTGACGGGGCAAAATCAAACGACCGAACCAACATCGTTGCCATCTCGGCGCGGGTAATCGACCGGATCGGACAGAACTGCGTGTTCGCCGGTGGATTGCACCCAAGCGTGATCCCTGCAGCAGCGACAGCATTGATATCGGCCTCGAAAACGATGCCATCGTCATCGTCAAAGAAATCACGAGTGATGGCTGGAAGACTCAACGCCCGGCTGAGGAATGCGGCCATTTCGCCGCGGGTCACCGAGGAGTTCGGGCAGAACTCGTCGTTGGTCGGCGGGTTGCAGCCCCTGGTTATTCCCTCCGCCGCGATTGCCTCGATATCGGCCTCATGTACCGAACCGTCGTCATCGGTGAAGGTGCCGCCCGGCAACAGAGCAAGCAGGAGCGAAAGTGCGGTGAGGAGCATGGGCCCAGCCTAGGAAAACTCGGGAGACAAACCGCTCATCCGCAATCATTAACTCATTCGAAACAGCTGTGGAAACTGGAAACACCCGAGCGCCAGGACGTGTTTACTAGAGGCACAACCAATTGGAGTACCAATGGATTTTGACAGAAGTGACCTCAAGCAGCGGCTCTCCCCTCTGCAGTACAGAGTGACCCAAGAGGCCGGCACCGAGCAGGCGTTCACCGGTGATTATTGGGATACCAAGGACCCGGGGACCTACCGCTGCGTGGTCTGCGACGCTGAGCTCTTCTCAAGTGAAACGAAGTACGACTCCGGTTCAGGTTGGCCAAGCTTCTACAAAGCGCTTGATGACAACGCCGTCAATCGTATCGAGGATCGCAGTCTCGGCATGGTTCGCATCGAGGTGACCTGTGCCAACTGTGACGCCCACCTGGGTCACATCTTCCCCGACGGACCGCAGCCAACGGGTGAGCGATATTGTATGAACTCAGCATCAATGAAGCTGGATCGCAAGACCGACTGAAGCCAAAGGGGAAGGCTCTACCCTTCTCCAAGTGAGACTTGAACTAGCAAGAAAGACCGATCTCGCGATAAGGGCCATGCGTGCCCTTGGCGCGGCAGGGGACCGCATTCCCGGCCACCAGCTTGCCGAGATCATCGGCGCCACAGCCCCGTTTGTTTCCCAAGTGGTCCACCCACTGGTGCAGCGGGGCTGGCTCGATTCCAAACCGGGCCCCTCGGGCGGGTACGGCCTCGCCGTCGACCCCCAAACCATCACAATCCTTGATGTCATCGAGCTTATCGAAGGCCCAATCGACAACGGTGTGTGCGTCCTGGTTGGCGGCCCGTGTGGTGAAGATCGCTGCTCGGTGCATGAGGCTTGGACCGACGGTCGCACGGAACTTCGGGCTGCATTCGCCAAGGTGAGCGTCGTCCAGGAGTGATCTGATCCCACCGGTTTCTCTCATCTTTGAAAGACCCGCCTAAACCTCTAGTCTTTCACTGTAGATATAGAGGTCCGGTGAGTTTGGCGGTTGAAGCCTGCCACACAATCTGGGCCACTTGCACGTCACTCTGAAGGGAGCATTAGTACCTGCAATGGTCGATTCCACAACCGTTCTGTGGGGCCAAACCATCGTGTACTCGCTGTATGTCGTCGCCATCCTGGTTGTTATGGGTGTCTTCACGTACAACATCACGAGGGACGGCAAGCCCCCCACTGTGAAGGACAAGCTCTTCTATACGTTTGCCGGGTTCTTGGTGGTCCTCGGTATGTCGCTACACGTGGTGACGTACAACACGATCCCCTGGGTCCCGACCGATGTTCATCGTGGCGATATCGAGGCCGACAAGGAGTTTGCGATCAACGTTGCCGATCACGAGTTCCAGCTGCCCGAAGCTCGTTTGATGATCGACTGCGAAGACACCGTGCTCTTCAACGTCACCTCATCCGACCTCACCTATGGGTTCGGGCTCTTCCGCCAGGACAATTCGATGGTGTTCCAGATGCAGGTCGGCCCCGGCCGTGACAACGAGATCATTTGGGAGTTCCACAAAAACGGTGTCTACTCGATCCGTTCTACCGAGTACTCCGGTCCCCTCGGCTATCAGATGATCGTCAAGGACGCCGTTGAGGTTTCGGGCTGCGACGTAGCTGCAGGCGAAGGAGGTGCCAAGTGACCTTCAAGGACACTCTTATCGACGGCAACGAAAGCGCCTTCGATCACAAGACGATGACACCGATGCAGAAGCTGACCTTGCGCTTTGTCATCATCGGCATCGTCTACTACGCATTTGCTGCCATCGAAGGCATGCTCATGCGTATCTATCAGGTGGACCCTGTGCCGTTCATCGAGGACGGAGTCATCCCGCTAGCTGGGATCGATCAGTACTTCGGGATCCTCACCGCACATCCGCTGGTCGGGATCTTCGGATCCACCTACTTGCTGGTGTTCGGTGCGTTCCTGTTCCTGGTGCCCTTCCTGATGAAGAAGCCGCTGTGGAGCTTCAAGGCAGCCAACTGGACCTTGTGGACGATCGCCGGCGGAACCTTCATCTTCTGGGCTGATGGTTTCCTGAGCCACTACGCCCCGCTGTACACGTTGTACTGGCCGCTCCCGGCGGACTTTGATCAGTTCCATCCACTCAGTGGTGCGATCTTCATCACCGGTATTGCGCTGGTGATGGTTGGTACTGCTCTGTTTGTGGTCAACATCTTCAAGACGATCACCTATACACCTGAGGGCTTCGAAAAGGTCGACGGCAAGGCCTACTTGAAGTCGGCGCTCGGCGTGACCGGCTTCAAGAACCTGTGGAAGGATCGCAAGCGGCAGAAGGAACACCTGGTCGATCTGCCGGTGGCGGCGATCGCCCGCGGCACCGTCGACACGGCGCTCAATGCAGGCATCATCCTGTTCACCGGTGTGCTGATCCTCGTCTACATGGTTGCCGAGCTGTTCGGGACTTCGCTGGAAACGACGACAGTCGATGCCTTGTTGTACAAGAACTGGTTCTGGTGGGGTCTTGATCTCATTGCCGACGGTCTTGTCCTGATCTTTGTTGCCGGTACCTGGTACCTGATGGCAAGCCTGATCACGGGCAAGCGGGTCTACATGCAGAACATCGCCCGTGCCGCGCTGCTCGTCGAGCTCGTGGTGTCGTGGACGGTGTGGTCGCACCATCTGCTCTCGGATCAGGGTCAGCCGGCGATCCTCAAGATCGTCTCCGGCGAACTCGTCACCGCATTCGAGTTGATCACCCAGGGTCTGGCGTTCTTCATCACGCTGGCGACGTTGTGGAGCGCTCGCCCGTTGAAGCTGACGAACGAGCTGAAGTTCCTGCTTGGTGGTCTGCTCGGGTTCGCCCTTGCGGTCCCGGCCGGGATTCTGCAGGCCGATATCGGCCTCAACCGAGTGCTGCACAACACACAATGGGTTGTTGGCCCGCATGTGCATGTGGCGATCCTGGTTGGTCTCACCATGACCTTGTACTCAGCGATCTACTACCTGCTGCCGGTGCTCACCAACGGTGCGAAGTTGTACAGCCAGAAGCTGGCCAACTTCCACTTCTGGGCGCACTTGGTCGGTGGTATCGGGATGGGTGCCTTCATGGGCATGGCCGGCCTCCAAGGCATGCTGCGCAGGACGCTGTATTTCGAAGGCGAGTACTTCATCTACATGTTCCTCGCCGCACTGAGCGGGGCGCTGCTCATCGCAGCGCTGCTGGCATTCCTCTACAACATCGTCATGACTGTCGGCCTCAAGGGTGCCCTCGGCATCTTCCAGAAGTCAGACGGCGACGTAAGGGAACTCCTCCCCGTCGAGTAACCAACTGACGTGACTGAGTGGGCTCCCTTGCCCCCGCAAGGGAGCCCCTGCGCGTTCCTCGAACGGAAGTAGATCACGTCTTCACCCCCCTCGAACGACCTTCGGTCGTCCGATCCCCCCATCAAGGGGGGATTGCAGCGCAAGCAGCCCTCCCCTGGTGGGAGGGCGGGACTGGGAGTGAGCGGAGCGACCGACCAGACCGGGAGGGGGAAGAACCGCACTCGTCACAGAAGGTGCTCACACCCTCACCCCCCTTCGTTCGGGCTCCAAGCAGCCCTCCCCTGGTGGGAGGGCGGGGCTGGGAGTGAGCGGAGCGACCGACCAGACCGGGAGGGGGAAGAACCGCACTCGTCACAGAAGGTGCTTACACCCTCACCCCCCTCGAACGACCTTCGGTCGTCCGATCCCCCCATCAAGGGGGGATTGCAGCGCAAGCAGCCCGACACTGGTGGGAGGGACCGATCCGGGAGGGGGAAGACGTAAACGTGTCCTCCCCCGCTCCCTACCCTTCTCGGCATGACCAATACTGTCGATGATGACATTCGGGAGGAGATCAAGGGGCTCTTTGTTGGCGATCGCACCTTGGGCGACTCGTTTGCACCACCGTTGTTGTTTGTGGCGGTCAACGCACTGTGGAGTCTTGGCCCGGCCGCGGCCGTGGCGATCGCGGCTGGCACCGCGGTGGCGCTGTGGAGGATCCGCAAGGGACAGCAGATCATCTATGCGATTGCCGGCATCATCGGCGTTGCCTTTGCCGCGTTCCTTGCGGTGCGCTCCGGTCGCGCCGAAACGTACTTCCTTCCCGGGATCGTTTCCG
>JAAETI010000424.1 GCA_024228555.1 bacterium
ATCCCGTCATCGTCAATCCAAGAGGCGGCAACTTCTGGAGCCTTCTCGAGTCTCGCCTCTCTGCGTTGCCGCTTTAGCCTGCTTTTCCTTCCCATCAGGAGCTACTCCTCGCAGTCCGTCACCTACGGGCGTAACCGGTCGCCCGCGCACTGATGATCAGAGATCCATGGAGTAATTTGGCATGGAAGTGAGTAAAATGGGCTCCCAGACTTCAAAGTATGCCGAACCGGCATGAAGTAACCACACTTCTTGAAGGGGAGCCCAGATGGAGATCTTGCCGCAAATCGAGAGGCCGAGCAAGGGGGTCGAGAGTCCGGAGAGGTCGCCCCATGAGCTGGCCCAGGAGCTGATGCAGAAGAGCTTGGAATTGGGGCGTTTCGTCGAGTCCGCGGCCCGTGAGGGAACCGCTGCCCATGATGTTGAGCAGGGCATTTGGCGCCAGGTACTGGCGATCGGTCGAGAGACGATGGGCCTGTTCTTCCAGTTGGTCGGCGACGGCGACATGGGAGAGGAAGTGACTTTGCCAGATGGCCGGTCCGTGGGGCGGTTGCCGGAGCTTCATTCGCGATCTTACCGATCGATCTTTGGTGCCTTTGAACTGCCTCGGGTGACGTATGGGACGCGGGAGGGACAAAAGATCGAGTTCGTGCCGGTCGACCATCGCCTTCAGTTGCCGGAGAGCAAGTTCTCGTATGTGCTTCAGGACTGGGATCAACGCCTGACCGTAGAAACTCCTTATGCCGAGGTCAACGCCACCCTGCAGAGGATTCTGGGGTTTTCGCAGTCGGTCGACAGCCTGGAGCGGATGAACCGGAAGATGGCGCCGCCGGTGGTCGATTATTGGGACTCGCTGGAGGCCCCGGCGGCCTCGGAGGA
>JAAETI010000425.1 GCA_024228555.1 bacterium
CAACCCGGAGTTCAAGGCCGGGATCAAGACAGCGGGCCTGATTGAGGTCCCAACGAAGTATGACCCGAGGCGTCTTGAGGGTGTGGAGGCTCCGCAGGACACGAATCGTGATGGGGTGCCGTTGTGGTTGATCCATTGCATGTGGGTTGATGACGAGGCGGCGTTTGTGAACCCTGAGGTGATGAAGGTGAAGGTCGCCTCGATGACTCGCCCGGAGATTCCGGGTGGTGCGTCGGTGGTGTTCTTCGGCGGGTTGTTCATGAACGTGAATGTCCGCCGTCAGGGCGGCTATTCGGTGTCGTTCTCGGCTGAGTCGTTCACCTTCGACCCAGCCCCATCAACCAAACGAGCATCGAAACCAATAGCCGCTGCTCCTCCTCCCCCGGCTGAGCCGGCCAGGGCCAAGTAGCAGACCAGGAGCGTTCCGAAGCTCCCCCAGGGCTTTGGGGGGTTTGGTTGGCTTGTCCCGCTGACGCCACTGGCAGTCCTCGGTATCTAGCTGACCACCCCCGTACCCAGGGGCCTCGGATCTCTCCTCTCGGGGGTCTCTCCCAGTCGGTGGGCATCGCTATGGGTGGTTGCTTCAGCGGGCAACAGGTGGCGGTGGGATCGGTTCGAGTCCGGTCAGAGACACGACGACCGCAAACAGCGGACGCAGGTTGAACCAATAAGGGGTTGTGTGATGTTGGCGAGTGAGCCAGTCCAGTTGGACATGGGCGAAGCAGTAGAGGGCTGGTCGATTGATC
>JAAETI010000426.1 GCA_024228555.1 bacterium
ATGCTCGATCTCACCAAAGGACGGAAGCGACACCTTCACGTGAGACGGTTCGTAGTCCCAATCCTGACTCCACACCCATATCGGCTCAACCGGCGGCGTGTCTGGTTCCGGGATTAGGTCAAGCCAGGTGCCGCACGCCGATTTCAGCACGGCAGCCCCGTCACCGCCATAGCGGCCCGGATGGGGGCTTGTCTTGGTTGCCTCACGCAGCGCCTTGCCAAGCACACCGCGACCTCGACTGATGGGATGGAAACGATCACCGGTCCTGAAGCCCACAATGCAAGGCTGGCCAGCGAACCTCATCTTCTTGTTCTTCTCCCAATCCCACCACAGTGAGTCAGAGCCGCGAAGGACGCAACGCGATAGATAGTGCAGATACCCGTCCTGTAGCCACATTCGATGACGCGGGGCATCTACCAGGAGGGGATCCGCCCCCGACCACCAGATCGGCGGATCATCGGAGCCGAATCCATGGACATCGGACGTCTCCTTCAACAACGGCGCGGCCGCCGCCCAGAACGCCCGGTGGCTGTCCACCGAGTAGTCCATCGCCGTCGGATCAAGACCCGAAATCCCGACAAGGCGGGATACCATCAACTCGATCCGAGCATCAGCAACGCCCAGGAATCGAGCCAGGAAGTCCTCAGCCTCCCCGTCGGTCATCTCACGTAGGTGCCGCCACGGGCCCTCTGGCGTGGCTTCTGCATAACTCGGCACGGACTCTCCTCCACTTCTACTCCAACCGGGAGGGTATCCAGATCTCGTACGTAATCCCATTGGCGCGAAGCGAATTCAGAACGGAGTCGCTTGCCCCGACCGCCCCAGTATGATCCGAAGCGAAGAACTGCCATACGGACCTCTGGCCGACTTGAGCGTTCAATAGCTTGTCGTTCGCGATCTCTCGACGTATTTGGTCACTCATACCTACATACCCCGTCTTGATCTCATAGAGGGTCATGAACTCGTCAGTATCCGTCACGGCCAGATCGACGATCCGGTCCGATTCGACAACACCGTCGCTCGCTTTGAACGTCAACTTCGGTTCCTTCGTAAAATGACCGGTGATCGTGCCGTCGAGGAAATCTACAGCGGCGTCATGTCGCGCCACTCCGTGAGGGCCTCGGAAGAACGGTCCGGCGAAGTGGATCTCGTCAGCCCTTGCAAGGTTGTCCAACAGTGTGGTGAACTTGCGTTGTTTACCCTTCGGTTTCGTGCCGGCCGATTTGCCTGGTTGTGGGTCGTTGGTCGAGTTCGTGATCAACGAGTTGAAGTCAAGTGATCACGACGGTACTGCGTCGGCCGAGGTGCCAGAGAGATCGCGTCGCGACATCGCCACCCAAAGCACCCCGCTGACCGATGACGCGATCAGACATACGTGACATACGTCCCCAACCATCAGACCCCACCTCAACGTCTACGGTCGCTACGACCTACACGCCATCAAAACCCCAAGAAACGGCCAATTCAGGCCACTCCGCAACACCTGATTGCCGCTTCTGCTCCGTTGCTACCGCCACCCGGTTCTTCCAACTCACCGAATCCAACCCTGATGCCCTTGTACCCGATGTTGTGGTGGAGCGCACCAGCAGCGACTTCTTTGCCGGTACCGACGCCACCTTGGACCGGGCCCTCGAACACCGCGCATCCGGCTAGCCGGCAACGTTTCACCGAAGATCAACCAGTCCCCGTCGCGCCGTCCAATCCCGAGAACGGGGTTGGCGCATCAAATGGACGCTCGCCTGTTGCATCGACCGTTTGAGGCCACATTCCTCAACGGTGATCTGTGACTATCGGCTTGGTCAGCCGGCTCCTCGGCGAGTCAGGTAGACAAACGGCGACCACGTGAAGGCATGGGTCCAGCCTTCATCCTCGTACTGTTTGATCACAGAGTTGCGGCGGCGGAGTGCAGTGATTCTCTTGTTCTCCCACTTCCCGTCGCGAGGAGTGAAGTACAGCTTGAACGGAGCTGCTCCGACGAGTTCATTGCCTTGGCTGCCTTCGTCGTCCATCACTGCAACCTCGTTGAAGGCGTTCAGCCCGGATCGCACTATGAGTCCGTCTTCCTCGGCTCCTACTGTCCCGACACCCATAAAGGTCGTGGCCGGGGCAAAGCGCTGCTGCGCCGCCTGACGGCTTATCCCAAGCACTGCTCCGATATCCGCCCAGGTCAGACCGGCCCGCTTGCCGCTGCCCACCCAATCGTGGACCTGTTTTTCGGACTCGTCAGCCACGACAGCAGCGGTTTTGATCAGACTCTCATACTGCTCAGCCTCTGGCTCATCCACGTTGGTAGCACCGGCGCTCTCGTGCCAGTCCATGACCAAGTCCGACACCCGCGCCCGGAGTTGCTGTTCTTGTTTGGGGTTCATGGTTGCCTCCTGTCAAGACACTCTTGACGTTGCTGTCAACCATACCTTGACGCAAACCCCATGTCAAGACCGACTTGACACGAACCCAGCCTGGATAACCGTGCGTCAGTCGACGATCCTGACAGGACGCGACAACAGGCAGAACTCATTGCCTTCAGGATCGGCCAAGACCGTCCACGACACGTCAGGCCCTTGGCCCACTTGAACCGGGCGGGCGCCCAATCGTTCCAGTCGCGCCAGCTCGTCCGTAGTCGAGGTGCCATCGGCGCACAGGTCGAGATGGAGCCGGTTCTTGAGCGTCTTGGGCTCTGGAACACGAAACACGTCGATCGTCGGCCCTGTATCTGTGCCGGCGCCAATGCTGATCCCCTCTTCGTCCTGTTCGAGGACACGCCATCCGAGAACGGCACACCAGAACTCGGCCACCAGCCGCGGATCCAGGGCATCTATGGCTATTGCGGCGATTCGGCTCGACATCTCCCTATTCTTGCGGCGCCGCCGGCGGCAGGCAACGTCTGATGGTTGTCAGCCGCCGCACCACCTAGTCAAGGGGCTGCGGCACAGGCCCGCGGAAACGCGCCAGGTCGGAAAGGATCTCGAATGCACTGAGCCGACCGTGGGGCAGGAAGGTATGTGCTCCCGCCTCCGCCGGTGACATACGGCCCTGTGAAGGCTGATGGCTGTGGGGCATCATGGGCGTGAGTACCGAGGAGGTCTCGTGCGCAATCCTGAACCCAGCCGGAGGCGATCACCCGGCGTCGGCATCCTGGCCACACTGGAAGGCATCGCTCTCATCATCTGGCACTTCATTGCAACCCCGTTCATTGGCCGCAATCGCCTGCGATGGGGCACCACCGGAACCGAGGCGACCGACCCTTTGCCGGGTGATCAACTCGTTGCAGAACCGAAGTGGACCTACACGCTTGCCGTAGGCATCAAAGCCCCACCCGAGACCGTGTGGCCTTGGGTTGCGCAAGTCGGGCAGAAGCAGGGCGGCTTCTACACCTACGAAACGCTTGAGAATCTGGCCGGGTGCAAGATCACCAACACCACCGACATCTTGCCGGAGCATCAGCACCCGCCGGTTGGCGGCGAGATCTACCTCCACCCAACTGCGCCGCCGATGCGGATCAAGATGGTGGAACCTCCCCACGCTCTCGTTCTTCTAGGCTCTCCCGCCGAGATCAAGGCCGAGGGCAGTTGGGGCATGTCGACCTGGCAGTTCGTCGTACAGCCGGCTCCAGGCGATACCAGCAGGTTCATAACCAGAGGTCGGAGCGACTACTCCCCCGGCTGGAAGACGCGACTTTCCTTTGGGCGTTTTCCTATCGAGCCCATCACTTTTGTGATGAGTCGCAAGATGATGATTGAGATCAAGAGGCTGGCCGAGAAGAGCGTCTAGCAGTGCTTCCGGTCTTGCGATCCCGGAATCACCATTGATCTACCCGGTCGTGGCCTCGCCGATCGTCCCACTGACTTTGATTACACCTGGACTGGATTGGGCCGGTTTGCCGTAGCCACGGTCGACGTACTCGACCTCGACCGGTTTCACCTGCTCGTCCACGATCTTGGTGGCCCGGTGGGCTTTGGGCTTGCGGCAGCTATCCCCGTACGCCCGAGTCGTTGACAGTCCTGACCACGCTTGTCAATGCGGCAACCTTCAAGTAACCGGGACGGTGCGACCATTCGAGCATCCTCGGATCGGTGCCGTCTGGCTCGCCGGGATGAGCAGACCGATCTTTCGAGTGCTGACGAGGACGCAGGGCATCCAGGATATGACCGCGATCTCCAATGCGGGTCGGCACTAGACACTCGGGAATGCGTAGAGACGATGCTGTAGCGGCTGATCCATCGTGCCGATGAATACATGTCGGCAGCCCCTGCCGACACAGACATGACCCAATCACCCAAAAGACAGCTGTTGCTTGAGCGGCGACTTGTGTTGCTGCTGCTTTCACTCGCCGCCGTTCTTGTGGTGGCGTCATTTGGGATCGCAGCGGCGTCGGACACAGCGACTCTGTATCTACGGGGAGGAGCAGTTCCCGTGGGCTCGCTCAGTGAGTCCTCCCCCTCTGCCGGATCCCTTCCGAACCACGATCCCGGCCGAGACGATGCACCTGGACTGCTTCTCCAAAAGGGTGGCGGGAGGAACGAAGCTGATCCAACGAAGCACCAGTTGTGGGTTGCCGCACCGGGTGGCGTTACCTTGGACGGGCCCGCGACGCTTACGTTCTGGAGTGCCATGAAGGGCTTTGACACCACGAAGAAGGGGCGGGTCAAGGCGTATCTCCTGGATTGTGATCCATCCGGGACGGATTGCGTCAACATTGCCAGCGCTGCCCGAACCAAACACCCATGGAGCAATGAGCCCGGTTGGGTCGCTGGGAGCGTCGAATTCGGAACGGTCGACTACACAGTGGCTGCCGACCGCGCCCTGGCGGTGCAGCTCGTCGTGACCAGCAATGCGGATGACGACATGTGGTTCGCCTACGACACCGTCTCGTATCCAAGCGCCCTCAATGTCCACCTGGCGTCCACACCACCATCGCCCCCCACGACAACAACAACGACACCCGCACCAGCCCCGACCACGACGACGACATCGCCGGTTTCAACAACGACAACGACCTCACCACCCCCAGCCCCGGCTCCAACCACTACGACCACCATCGCACCGGCAGTTGCTACGACAACAACAACCACCACGATCGCACCGGCAGTTGCTACGACGACGACGACATCGCCGGTTTCAACAACGACAACGACCTCTGTCGTGGCAAGTGGCACCGCCCCTCCGACCTCCATCGCCCCCGAAATCCCCCTGCCGGAGGAGGACGCATCGCTGAGTCCGCTGCCTGGAACCGAGCGTCAAGAAGGTCAAGCAGGGCTGTCTCGCGGGCTTCTGGAATCACTCGAGCTAGCTATTCCACCGGCGGTTGCGTCTTCGCTGCTCTCGCCTCTGTTGCTCGTTCGCTCAATCCTGGGAGCGTTCGTGGCAACCGGGCGCGGCCTTCTGATCCCCGGCATTCTGCTCACTATCGCATTCCTCCTAGTCGGGGGACGTAGGCGCCGTCAGCAGTCGCTGCTCGAAACAGATGCGCTGGGGACTCAGGCATGAGTCGTGCACAGGTGTCGGTCGTTGACAACGTCAATCTGGAGAAGACACCAACGGATCGCCCGTCGCAGCTTGGTCTAGCCGCAGCTGTGATGGCCACCATTGCGATCTCGCTAGTTGCTATAGCGATGGTATTCGCCATCGCCACAGGGACTACTGAGACCGCCGAAAGAGGGCAGACCGGAATACTGAGCGAGGCATCACTCAGTGCGGCAGCAGCAACGAGAAACGGGATAGTGCAGGCTCAAGTCTTGGCCGAAGCCAACGAACTAGGCATCGCAACTGCAGCGGACCTGGACGAAGCACTTCGACAGGCTGAATCTGCGGCAGAGGAGCTAGCCGCTCGCGTTGGTCAGCTCCTTGTGTCAACTGATGAGACAGCGTCGGTCGATCCGATTCGAGTCCGCGCTGAGGATCTTGTTGCACAGACAGGGACCGCTCTCGAGTTGATCAGAGCCGGAGATCTTGCTGCTTCAGCAACGCTCATCGACGGTGAGCTGGACGGTACGTACTTGCGACTCGCCGGTCAGATCGCGGCAGTCCGCGACGCGGCCATGGCGAGAATCGCACTTGCAGGTCAGGATTCAGGCCGAATCGCTGATGCGACTCGGTTCCTAGTCGTGCTCCTCGTGCCGCTGGCAGTCCTGCTGGCCTATCGCAAACGGGTAAATCGTGACCGGGTTCAGCGTGACCTAGAACATCGCTTGGAGAAACAGCAGGCCGTGAGCCAGGCCCAAGACGAGTTCATAGCAAACCTGTCGCACGAGCTGAGGACTCCGCTCACCGCAATCTACGGATTCTCGCTCGAGCTCATCGAGCCAGGCAGCAACCAGGACGCTGCGTTCGAACGCGAACTGGCAACCTACATCGCTAGTGAGTCTGCAGACCTGAGTCGCATGGTCGAGGACATCCTGACGGCTGCCTCAGCCGATCAGGACGGTCTGGTCATCGCCGTCGGAAGCGTTGACGTCGATACCGAGATCGAATCCGTACTTGGGCCGATGCGCGCCACAGGGGCCAAGATCGAATCAGATATCGCCCCCGCAACCATCAAGACCGATCCGTTGCGATTCCGCCAGGTGGTTCGCAACCTTGTCTCGAATGCCCTTCGCCACGGTGGACCCAGCAATCTGGTGGCGGGGCGAGTCGAAGGTGACTACTACACGCTCCAGGTCAGAGACGATGGGCCAGGTATACCGGCAGCCCTCGAGAACCGACTGTTTACCCGGTTCATCCACAAGGGCAACGAGCCTCTGCTGACTGGATCCGTTGGGCTTGGGCTGGCCATTGTGCAGCTACTGACCACACGCACCGGAGGCACCATTTCCTATCACCGAGAGCACGGCGAGACGGTCTTCTCCGTGAAGTTCCCCTTGATCAGCGTGGGGGCCATCCCGGTGGACGCCGCCCCGGCCCGCCCGCGTCTAGATCGGGAGCCAAGCGACCCGCCGCCAGGGACGAGACCGCCAACAAAACCGGACCTGAAGACCTTTGCGGCCCCTCCGGCAACTTGGGTTGAGTAGCGGCCACGCCACTCCCCCGGTGTTGTAGGAATGGGTGGACTCACTCAGCCGGCGTGAGTGAGATCTCGACCGCCGCGTGGTAGATCTCCGTCAGGCCTTCGAATCCAGAATCGACGGCAACGATTACCCAGAGTGATCCAGTGTCGCTCGCCGTTGCCCGCACCGGAAGACCCGTGCCGTCAACCACGTTGAGGGCGTACGGAATCGGCTCCGGCGCCTCGCTGTCGACGTTGGGGTTGGAGAGGGTGCCGATGACCCGACCGGCCGTGCCGTCCTGGCTCTGGCTTCCCATGTCGATGGTGAGCCGCTCGAATCCAAGGTCGTCTGGCTCGGTCGTCGGCTCGCTGATTGATGCGCCGACCTTCAAGAAGCTGGAATCGGTCGGAGACCCGCCGATGCCAACCATTCCACTAGGTACGTTTGTGGCGATCTCCAGCTCGAACTCCATGTCATAAGCCGTAGTCGGCACCAGGTCCTCAATCTCCCGGATCCAATACATCATGAGATCGTCGCTGTGATTGCTGCCTCGGCCATATAGGCCGCCCCCGCCAAGAGAGTCCGGGAGCTCCCGCCACCCTGCGTCCAGTTCGTAGATGTCCAATTGGCTTGGATCGGATGGATAGTCCGCAAAGCCCGGCTGCCAGCCCTCGCTGTCCTCATCGAACAAGAACGACACAGTCACCGGTGTCGCTACCTCGGGTTCATTAGTGTCTTCCTGGGTGGTCACCCACCAGAGAGCCAAGACGGCGACCGTTAGGCCGCTGATCCCCGCAACTGCTAGCCATGTGTTCTTACTCATAGGCCGGAGAATCTACCACGCGCTCCAATGCACATCAGGGCGGGCTGAGGGTGCACGCAGACGATCGCAGGGATCGCTCGCCGCGACGTGATTCTAGAGATGGACCACAGGGCACGTCAGCGTCCTGGTGACGCCCGGCACCGCCTGGATCCCGCTCACGGCAAGCTTGCCAAGAGAGTCGACGTCCTCGGCCGCAACGCTCGCCAAAACGTCGTACGGGCCGGCTAACACCACTGCAAGCGTGACAGCTTCGACTGCTCTTACCTCACTGGCAACGCTCGGGGCCTCTCCAATTTCGGTTTGGATGAGCACATACGCTTTGATCATTGCACTCCCTGCGCACCTTCAACCGTACTCGCACCGACGACGGTTTGGTCTAGTCGATGGGCGAAGTGGCTCGTTTCATGAGGACGCTTAACACGAGGTTCGTTCCACTAGACGGGATCGCGAGCCACCATCGCAAACCGCTCGTCCGCGACCTTTCTTCCCCAAAGCGCTGACTGCTTCGTTAGCGGGTGATGGTCGATCCGGTGGAACAGTGGAGAGAGCGCAGACTGAAGCTCGGTCGCGGTGACACCGCCGTCCCAGGGCATACCAACGCTCGCTCCCGGCTCGGAGCCGGCCTCGAACCATCGCCCTTCGACCAGGACCAGACGGCCCTCACGAGTGAGGAGCTGTGCCCATCTCGACAATGCCGCGATTGGGTCGGAAAGGGTCCACAGCAGGTGACGGGACAGCACAACATCGAAAGAACCGTCGCCGAGGTCGGGATCGGAGGCATTTCCAATCCGAAACTCGACCTCAACTCCGGCAGTCACTGCCTTGGCTGCGCTCTCGTCACCATCGCCGGAGACAGGTTGATCCCAATCACGTGGAACCCGGTCTCTGCCAACAGGATCGACAGTGATCCGGTTCCACAGCCGAGATCCACAATGTTGACCGCCTCAGTTGGGATCCACGCCGCGAGCTGGGTAGCCCATGCCATCCGAACCTCGGGGTGGATCAGGCCGTGGTCGGGCTCCTCATCGAACTGAGCCGCTTGCCTTGACCAGTACGCCTCTACGTCTTGGAGTTCGTGCACCGGCTCATTCTCGCAGCAGGGGGGATCGTGTGCGGTTTGCGGCGATGCGGGGGGCTAGGTCTCTGCCGGATACTGAAAGACCTCCGTTAGATCGCGGCCCAGCACCCGAGCGATCTGGAAGGCAACTTCAAGGGACGGCGAGTACTTGCCTTGCTCGATGGCGTTCACGGTTTGCCGGGTAACCCCGACTTCCTTCGCCAGTTCCGCTTGGGTCATGCCATTGTGGTCCAACCGCATCTGACAAATTGAGTTGGTCACCTTGGTCGGTTTCGTCATCTCAAACACCACGCCGATATAGGACCAGCCGCCACGTCCCGTCCGCCAGTTCGGCCAGCACCAACCCTGCCAGCACCAGGTGAGCGATCCAGAAGTGATCGAGCTCCGCCATAGCCGCAAACAGCGTTCCGAGAGCTGCCACACTGACTATCCATCCCCCGACGACGGAGCCGCGACGGGCGATCTCGCGATCCCGTTCGTCATGGGAATCGGCCTCTGACGGATTCAGCGCAGAGATGATGATGTGGCCGATCGTCGCAATCACAACCAGCGGCACGACAACGATCAACACGAGCGGCTGGTATTCCACCTGGTCGGCCGGTACGCCGTCTGCGAGTCGAATCACTTGCAGCCCATACCATCCGTAGGCAATCGTCAATGCAGCCAGCATCACTGCGGTTGATTTCGCTTGGAAGCTCACGATGTGGTCCCCTCTATGTCAAGAATCTTAGACAACGGGACTGTAGGCACCTCTCCGTATGGTGTCAAGAAGCTTTGACAGGTACTCAAGTCCTCGGGGCCGATCTATCGATCCGACGGTAGATTCAGGATGGAGGCCGAACGCACGATGGAATATGAACCAATACCGGCAAAGCACCAGCTAGCTGCGCTTGGGGCCGAACTCGGGTCTTCCCTGTCGTTTGTGCACCGTATCGACGGTGGACAGAGCGCAACCACGGATGTCCTCATGCGAGGCGATGGCACGCAGGTCGTACTACGTCGTCATGGGCGATGGTCGATCGGCTTCGACGATGGAATCGCAACCCGAGAGGCTCTGGTTCTGGGAGCAGTCAGGAACGCCGACGTCCCGGTTCCCCGGGTGCTGTGGTCCGGCAAGTTCGGTGCGGCAACGGCAATTGTCACCGAGTTTGTCGACGGGACGGCAGTGTTGCATCCCGCCGACCCGATCCGTTGGGCCGAGCAGTTGGCAAACACCCTCGCCGCCATCCACTCGGTCTCCATCGATTCATCCCTGGCGGAGGTCCTCGATACTGCGCCTCCGAGCCCTGTAGATCTGGATCCGAGTCCCGACTTTGCTGCGCATGCTGATGGCGAAGCCTTGTTGGCGACCCGCGCTGCTCTCTCCCCCGACGCGATCACTACCCCGACCTTCGTCCACGGTGACTACTGGCCGGGCAACCTCCTCTGGGGGAGCGCAACGGTTGTCGCGGTTCTTGACTGGGAAGGGGCACATCTTGGCGATCCGGTGAGCGATGTCGCCTATTGCGCTGCGGAGTTGCACTATCTCGGAATGGACGACGCCGCCGACCACTTTGTCGCCACCTACCGCGATATCACCGGCGACCCGCTGGTCTCCTTCCCCTATTGGATGGTGACTGCGCTGTGTCGTGCGCTTCCCGATCTACAGTGCTACCTCGATGGCTGGGAGGCGTTGGGGCACGAGGAGGGCCGCGATGTGGTGCAAGTCCGGCTGAATCGCCTGATCACGGAGATACTGGCGACCTGACCTGCCCATTTTGCAACGCGGTTGGCCAGAACGGCAACGGCGCACGTAGGAGATTATCTTGGAACCGTTTCTGGAGTGTCCGTCCTGCGAACATCATTTGAGCATGTATCAGGCCCCTGGACCGAGTCCCGGAGAAAGGACGGCCATTCGAGTGGCTTCTTGGGTCTCAACCTGGGGGTTCCCAACCGCGATATTGGCACTCGTCGCGCTGTGGGCGATTGTCAACCTGAGCGCCCGGCCCTTCGAGCCATATCTGGTGGTTGTGTTGGCGTGGATAAGTGCGGTTCTAGCGACTGTTGCTGCCTTGCAAGGTCCGCTAATCCTGATGGCGCAGCGAAGAGCAGCCATGAGCGATCGGCAGCGCGATGAGGAAGCCTTCCGCATTGCGATGAACACCGAAGCGATATGCATCGAGTGGCAGGGCATGTTGATGTGCTGAATAGGAGAATGGACGAACTTCTGGAGTTCAGGTCCGCAGGTGACCTGAACACCGACCTCGAAGGCTAGAGGTCACCATCTCGTAGAGATCGGTAGGATCTTGGGATGAACACGAATCCTGATGTTGACGCCTGGTTCGACGACTATGAGCACCCGCTGTTCGCCGCCATGCAGAAGGTCCGGCAGATTGTCCTCGCCGACGAGCGCATGACCGAGACGATCAAATGGAAGAGCCCCGCCCCGAGGAATGAGCCGTAGGAATAGCCGGCGTCATTGAGCTTCTTGTTGCCCACTGCACGCCGCATCATGTTCATATCACGTGCCACATTCGCTGTGGACATGTGACGGATTATCCGGCCTGCATCTTCCTCACAGGCTTCCGCCAAGTACTCGGTTGCCGCTTTCTCAATTGCCTCCTGCTCGTCTCCGATAGGGAATGCAAACGGTGGGAACGAAAGTAGCGCCTCTTCGAAGGTGTCGAAGCAGCGCAACGGTTTGCTCCGTGCGATGCCGCGCGGATCGAATCCGACGAGGTCATACTTCGCTCGAAGCTCATCGGTATACAAGTTCGGGCCCGCCCCAGCAACGGAGTCGATGCCCGAGCCACCCGGGCCTCCAGGATTCAGGAAGATCGTGCCGAGCTTGTTGGCCTGGTCGGTTGCAGCCAGCCAAGCTACCTGCACCTCGATCGTGCGCCCGTGAGGCCGGTCGTAGTCGAGTGGCACGCGGATTGAGCCGCACTCGAGGCCTTCCAATCCAACCTCGTCACAGGTACGCCACTTGATTCTTGCCTTGGGGACGAAGTGCTCGATACCGCGGTCAACACCTTCTTGCTCAAGGAGGTCCACTTCTGCAGGCTCGGAGCCTGATACCGAAGACGCCGTTGTGAAGACCATTGCCATCGTCAGAGCAAATGTGAGCACCACACGTCGCAGGTGCAGGCCCCCCTTCCCATAGCCGAGTCGCTTCAAACCGGAATCTCCGACCATACCCGTGGTATCCACGATTTGGCACAAGAGATCTTGAGACGTCGACAAGTACGCGACCCACCGTCAGCTACGGTGTACACATGTGCTTCTCTGCGGAGGTTGACCTAATCGGAGGCGCTGCCATTGCGGCGATCGGTGTCGACACACTCCGCCACGTCGAACACAGGAGCGAGCGGCCGCTCGCCGCGCTCCCGGTGATCTTTGGGGCGCACCAGATCATCGAAGCATTCGTTTGGTGGGGTGTTGACGATCGGGTCGCGGCGTCTGTAGCCGACTGGGCCGCCTGGATATACCTAGCCATTGCGTTCGGCTTACTTCCGTGGTTCGTGCCCTGGGCGGTTCGCAGGCTCGAACCCGATCCTGATAGAAGGAGATATGCGACAGCCCTGATTGTCCTTGGCGTCGCAGTCAGCATCTACCTCATGATTCCGGTCATCGAAGGGCCGGTTACGGTCGTAGACGGCGGGTTCTATCTCTCGTACTCCGTCGCTCTCAGCTTCGGTGGCCTCGCTACCGCGTTCTACGTGGTGTCAACGTGTGGCTCACTGCTGTTGTCATCGGACCGGTACCTCTTTCAGTACGGGCTGGTCAACCTGGTCGCGGTGATGACGCTGTCGATCCTTCTCATGGCAGGCGTGATCTCACTCTGGTGCGTGTGGGCGGCCGTCACCAGCGTCGCGATCGCGGTACACCTGCGCCGCACGGATGCGCACCGACACCACTTCCCCGCCGCACCGAAAGCATCTTGACGGCTTCAGCAATCCGACTTGCTCGATTCATTCAGCGAGTGTGATCGTGACAATTACGTCATCCCCGGTGTGAATCTGCTCCTGCTCGCGTACTGCTCGCTTGACCGGGAGCACGTATGTCATCAGCGCCTTGCTGGGGAAAATGGAGGTTTGCCACGTTGTGGTACCGATCTGGGCGGTAACCCGCACCGATCCAAACCCGCGACGGCGAGGAACCAATTCGACGATTTCGTCGGCGACCTCGAGAGGAAGTGCGGCGAACACCCATGCTGCCTCGACCGCTTCTTCGAAGAGCTGACATTCGAACGTGAATACTGCGTCCACGGCGGCCCGCTAGTCCCACAGCGTAGGAAAGAGAGTCACCGGCTGCGGACTGTGATCACCCGATTCAGGAGGACCGACAAGCCGCTCGACCAGGCTGGCCCAGTCAAAGGCCTCGGTGACCTCGGAAGCGCGGAAGGTGATCAACCGGTCTTCCGGCACGTAGAGCGGCAAGATTGCATTGAGGATCGTCTCGATCTCGTCGCGGAACTTGTCGCTGGTACTCCGTACCCCGTCGATCTTGAGCGGCACATCAGGCAGCAACCGCACGAACAGGTCATAGGTGCCGCACCAATTCCGAATGAGAGGCTTGAGGTCAAAGGGATCCTCCCCGCTAGTGGCACGGAGGAAGTAAGCGAAGTTATCGATGACCGCCCTGTCGGTAACCAGGACATCGGCGCGACTGCGAAGCTCGAGCTCTTGCTGGATCTGGGCCATGATCACCCACAGCTGAGCTTCCGGGGTCGCACCCTCGTTCAAGCCGAGTGGATTGAATCGGATGACCTCGCGTCCCACTTCGACGCTACGTCCGCTGCGCCCAACTGCGCCGGCGAAAGAGTGGACTGCGTTCGTCTTGCGAACCGAATGTGAGCCGATGAAGGCGATCTTCGAGGCGGAAGTCATGCTGGGCGACGGTCCATTCCTTGTGTTGATCGCACGCTAACGGGCGATACCGGCAACGTCCGCATTTACGTCGCCCGCCATCGTATCCTGCCGCAGCTGAACCGACACCAAAAGCGGCTTGTGGTCGCTGCCGGGGAGGTCGCGCACTTCCATCGATTCGATCTGGAAGTGGTCGGTAACCAGGACATGGTCGAGCCGGTAGAACGCAAACGGCACCACCCGAGCCGGCCAGGTGGCATCGAGGCCACAGCCCCGCTCGTCGTAGGCATCGGTCCATCCACTCCGCAGGATTTCTCGGAACGGTCTGTGGTCCGCAGTGGCATTGAAGTCGCCGGCGAGGATTCGCGGGGATGATGTGTCGAGACCGGAGAGCGTTGCGAGCTGTTCCGCCCACAAGGTCACGAACCCGGGAAGGTCGGGCGATGTTGTGTGCACCCCGCTGACGGTGACAGGTCCCGCCGGACTAGCGACCACCGAATGCACGAGCGCGGCTCCGCTGAACGATTGGGTTTCCACAGAGTCGATAGGCCACCGGCTCCACACCACCACTGAGAACGGTGAGTTCTGCGGGGGAACACTGCGGTACGGAAAGACTTCCATCGCTTCCTCACTCTCAAGCGCCCTGAGTATGCGCGGTTCCACCTCCTGAAGCAGGACGATGTCGGGGTGACTCGTTGCAACCAGTTCAGCAATCTCTCGCGGCTGACCATGCCTCGCTTCGATGTTGGCGGTCAGAATCCGAATCTCGCCGTCACCGGCACTTGTCGTGCATCCCCCCAAGAACGCATGTGGCGTGACAATCAACGCGAACGCCAGACCGATGGCGACGGTGGCAGCAGTTAGCACCCGTCGCCCACTCCACAACGCCGCAAGTAGTGCCACCAATGCTGGCACTACCGCAAAAGGAGTGAAGGCTACGGCCGCGACGACAACCGGTTGGGTTGGGGTCAGAGAGCGCAAGGTCAGAACGGTGGCGACCCCGGTAGCTAGCGCTGCCGCTAGAAATGTGGCCGTAGTGCGTAGCGGTCGGGCCGCCACGCGAGGCGCGCGCTGCGGGTCCGCAGCTGGTGGCATGTGCTGGTTAGTCAAATGGTCGCCTCCAATGACTTCGCGCCCTACATTCCGCCGGTCCACGGGTGGAACTTCGGAGTGGCAGCCTAGGCAAGTCGCCGCCGTAGCCAACCATTCTGCCGAACCGAGTTGCGGCTGCATTGGCTCGGAGACAAGCCACACGAGGAGGAGCAATGGCGAAGTGCATCATGACGTGCGAAGGCGAGGCGACCTCAATGTCGGAGATGACGCCAGAAGAGAGCGCAGGGATCGATGGCGGATGCACATGCGCTGACTGTGGGCCATCCCTACCTCAGCGAAGGAAGAGGCAACTACGCCATCGACGTCTATGAGCTGATGCCTGTGCCGTTCGAGAACCAGCGCTCATAGTCGATCGGCAGCCACTAGGTTCGCGAGGAGAAGAGAATCGCCGAGGGATTGGGAGTACCCATGCATTCGACCGGCCGTAAACGCGTTGTCCTGCTTCTCGCACTGACAACCGCCTTCCTGACGCTGCTGCCGAGCGTTGCGATGTCCGACGGAACGCACCACTACAAACCGCGGGTGACGACAGTCGCCGATGTCGAATTCCTCGGCGAGGCGATAGTCGACAGCGGTACCGTCTTTGACGACACAGAAGTCGGTGGACTCTCGAGCATCACCTACGACAAGCGCCGTGGTGTTTACTACGTGATCTCGGACGACCAAGGGAACCGTGCCACCGGAGACCCTGTCCGCTACTACAAGGTCGACATCGATTTCTCGGACGGCTCGCTGGACAATGGGGATGTCGAGTTCAGAGATATGACGCAGCTGTTCGACAAGGGGCGCAGGCCATTTGCTCCTGGCGGAGTCGATCCGGAAGGCCTGGTCCTCTCCGGCAGAAACAAGCTCTACGTGTCGGCCGAGGCCATCCTGGGTGACACCATCGTCGATCCATTCATCCGAAGGTACAACCGCAATGGTCGCGTGACCGGGTATCTGCCGATTCCGGACAAGTACACACCCAACGGGATCGACCACGGAGTGAGGCAGAACCTCTCTTTCGAGAGCCTCAATCTCACGCCAAACGGCCGCAGGCTTGTGGCTGCCAGCGAGGGAGCACTGTTCCAGGACGGACCCGCCTCGACATTCGACAACGGGAGCTTTGCCCGGATCCTCACATACGACCTGCGTCACAAGCGCCCCACCGCCGAGTATGTCTACGAAGTCGAGCCGTGGGCCGAACCGTCCTCGATCTTCGGAGTAAACGGCATCGTCGAGGTGCTGCCGATCGACAACGCAGGGACAATCCTCGTCATGGAGCGATCGTTCTCCGTCGGTGGAGTCTTGGGAGGCGGCACCGGCAACGTGGTATTGATATATGAAGTTTCCACCAGAGGTGCGACCGATGTTCTCGACATCGACGCCCTCTACGAGGACGGCAGCCCGATCAGCTTCGCACCTGTCGAGAAGCGCCTGGTCTTCGCCTTCGACGACCTGGGGATACCGATCGACAACATCGAGGGTATGACCTTTGGCCCCCGGCTTCCAGACGGACGCCGCAGCCTGGTCATCGTTAGCGACAACAACTTCAGCGCAGGCCAGTTCACTCAGTTTGTTGTTCTGGCTCTCGATATCGACCGAGTCAAGTAGGGGTGACCGGGCTTCTTGGACAGCATGTCGCGTTTGGCCTCTCTTGGGGTGTTTTGGGGTTCACTGAGGGAGGTATTTGGGCGGTGGCTGCTAGGGGTGGGTAGTCAGGTGTGGACTTCCCCGTCTTGATACCAGCTTGATGTTCCCCCAACCGGGTCAAGTCCGAGGAGGGGGCCACACTTCTGTGGCCCCCTCTTGCGTGTCCGAGAATGCAGCCAGCTAGATGTGCTCCGCGGGGAGGTTGTCCTTGAGGGTGCTGATGGGGGTGGCCCATTTGAGTGATCCGTGGGATCGGTGGTGATTGTAGAAGTGGATGAATCCGTCGTAGGCGTGGTGGCGTTCGGTTTCTGAGGTCCACGGTTGGA
>JAAETI010000427.1 GCA_024228555.1 bacterium
CGCCCTTTATCGACCCCGCAGGCTGAGGAGCACGATCAATAGCGCCTGCCACGACAGAAAGGAGGCAAGAATGAAGATCCGTGCAGGGGGTGTGGTTTCCATACTGATCAAGCAGCGCGGACGGCTCTACTGAGCGGGCGTAAAGTGAGTTCTATCGCGGGTCCCCATCGATCGCTGAGGGCGAGCGCTCGCAACTGTACGATGTGCTGCCCCGTTTCCTTCTTCCAGCGAGCGCCACAGCGCTTGAGACGGAGCTCGAAGAGGCTCTTGCAGGTCGCCTCGACGTTGCCGCTTCCGATGGCAAGGCCAAGCCTCCGGGCCCGCGCATAGTTCATCCGATCGGACTCTTTGCCGTGATTCTGGAGATACGAAATCGCCGCGTGAACAGGGTTGTCGTCGGTGACACCTTCATCCAGTCCCGATGCGATCAATTCTTCGAGGATCTCGTTGGCACCGTTTTCGCGGTTGAGCAGCTTCAGCTTCCAGCGCTTCATTGGTTCGTCTTCCGTGCCTGCGTCCGCGATGACCTTGCCGGCGGCGCTGAGCTTTGAGGCGAGGTGCGGAAAGTCCACCAGTTGCTCGATGTCTTCCCCGAACTTCTCACTCGTGAACCCATCCTCCAACAGATTCCACATCTCTGGCGCTCCGTCGCAAAGTAGCTGGATCCTCAGATCCGAGCGCTTACTTCTCAACGTAGCCACGTCGGCGACAAGGCGATTGCGCAGCCCAAGGATGTCCCCTTCGGGCATGCAGCCGTAGCGGATCGTATGAAGCGCTGCTCCGGTCGCGTCGTGAAGGGTCACGGTCCCGCAGTAGGCCATGCGGAAGTTTCGTTCGACCGGCTTCCGCGGTGCTCCCTTCTTGGTTCGACCGACCGGCCGATTCCGAGGTTCCTCCATGGGTACACTGACTCGATCCAGAGAAATGCTGATCGAGATCGCCTCTTCGGGCACCTCGTAGGCGTCGATCAAGGCATCCTCGATGTCCTCTCGATCGGCCACCGCGAGTGCCCCGACAAGGTGCGCCACCTTCTCGAAGCTCGAGCGCGAGTAGGGCAGCCGCCCATACTCTCGCGCGCTTGCCTCCGCTTCACGCGAGGTCCCTTGCTGCACCGCATGGGCCATGGCCCGCGCTGCATTCGGAAGCCAGCCGTCGCCCACGACTCCCGCCCGCAAGCTCACCGCGTCCACCACCCTTCCTCCAGGCTGGCCCCCGCGTTGGCCCGATTGACGGTACAACGACCGCTCGATCGATACCGATCCGGCCATGGTGTGGTACGGCGCATCGCAGCGTCCCAC
>JAAETI010000428.1 GCA_024228555.1 bacterium
TCTATGCGTGAAACGAAAGCAGAAGAATCGTTCCAATCCCACCGGGAAAGCACTAGGACGGGGTCAGATTCTCAACGCACTAGTTATCGCTTATGGTGACCCGATCACCAGAGCAATCAAGTAAGTAAACACAAGCACCGACTCCACTTACTTACACAAAGAATCCGAGTGTCACTATGGATCCACCGGGGCTCTCTGCCAGAGGGTTACGGTCCGGTCCTGCGTTCGGTGCTGACTCAACAAATTATTGGCCTTGTGCCTGATGTTAGACCTGTCGTGCTGGGCGTGGGACCGGCAGGTGCGCTTCTGTCTTCAAGGGAGCCTGTTCAACTCGACTCGGATCTGACGAAGCGCTCCTGCCGATCCCGGACTACCGGAATCACAACTTCCAGCAGGAGCACAGCATATGACATCACCAGTGGCGGGCATCGACCCCCACCAGGACAACTTCACGGTGGGCATCGTCGACCTTCACGGCGTGGCCGTCATCCATCAAGCATTCGACAATACCGCAACCGGGTTCGTCGAGGCTATGGACCTGTTGAGCACTCACAGTGTTCACCTCGTCGGGATCGAAGGTTCAGCGAAGTGGGGAGCCCATGTCGCCATCGCGTTGGCCGCCACCGGGTTCGACACGCGAGAAGTGCCACCACAACGGACCGCCGCTCAACGTCGGTCGCGCCGCCTTGACAAGACCGACGCAGTGGACGCCATCTCAGCTGCTCGGGCCGTGCTCGCTGAGCCGACCCTGGGACCAGCCCAAGCCCTGGAGCTCTACGATCCCCTGGTCGCGAAGATCGAGGCCGTCCTCGAGCACCGCCGTGCACTGGTCGAGACCAGGACCCTGATGCTGGCCTATGTCGCCGATCAGATCACCAAACTCCCGACCGAGATCCGCGACCAGCTCACCTCCGTCGGCAAGATCGAGTCCCGTCTCCGCCGCCTTGAAGACATCGACATGAACGTCGAACTCACTGACGCTGGTCGGTATCGGCTCTCGTGGCTGATGCCCCTCATCGATCAAGACCGTCTCGCACGAAGCGAGATTCGCCGTCTCGAACGCCTCATCGACGATCTGCTCAACGAGCACGGCACCACCCTGCGTGACGAGGCGGGGGTCGGGACGATCGCGGCTGCCACCCTGCTCTGTGAGGTCGGCGACCCATCCCGATTCGCCACCGAAGCGAAATTCGCGCGCTGGTGCGGGGTCGGTGCTGTCGCCCTCTCCTCCGGGGAAGGAACCGAGCAACCCAACAATCATCGACTCGATTTCGGCGGGAACCGGCGCATCAACAGCGTCCTCTACATGGCCTCCATCACCCAAGCCCGCTGCCACCCCGAAGCCCGTCAATACCTAGATCGCAAGACCAGCGAAGGCAAGACCAGACGGTCAGCCAGGCGAGCCCACAAACGCCACCTCGCCAACCGCGTCATCCGCCGAATGTGGCGCGATCAACACACCCAAATATCCCGCCAAACAACTATTGCTTGACAAGGGAGCGTCTGACAGTCTCCGGAACGCCGGGCGTGCGGTGATGATGGTGGATACCGGTGGTTGATGTCTTCGCCGAGGAGGGGTCATCTGATCATCTGCGCCAAAACGGAAAGCCGTACTTCGTCTAACGGGGGGCTTGTGGTGGTCGTAGGGGTCGGTGGGGTCGGGTGCGGAGGGCTTCTTCGTTGAATGTGTAGGTCCCGTAGGGGTTGATGTGCTTGAACCGGGCGGGGCTGAGATGAGCGATGACCTCGCTGGGCACCTCGATCTCAGTGTCATTGATGGCGTGGCCGAGGTAGTGGGTGGTCCACAGCACGCAGGCGTTGGTGGCGAGGGTGTGGCAGTGGGCTTGGGCGGTCTGGTCTTCGTGGTGGCGGTGGCTGATCTCGGCTTGTTGGGCGAAGAACAGGTACCGGCGAAGGCCGTTGAGGGATTCGCCTCGGTTGAGCTGGCGGCCGATGCGGCGTCGGAATGCTTCATCGGTGAACCAGCGGAGGGCGTGGTTGGTGCGTTGGAGCTTGCCGTACTCGAGCAGGGCCTTAGCCAGTGGGTGCTGGCGGGCGCCGGCTTGTAGCCGAGTGATCAGCAGGGAGGCGGAAACGTGGCCGGTTCGGATGGACCAGGCAATGCGGAGCAGGTCGTCCCAGTGCCGCTCGATGATCTCGGTCTGTAGCGGGTGAGCCAATAGTGGCCCAGCGGTCGGCCAGCGACGGTAGTGGGCTTTGGGTTGGGACCGCCAGAGGCGTTGCTTGGTGAGGCGGGCGATTCGGGGTGAAAGGCGGAGACCGACGAGGTCGAACAGAGCGAAGGTGAGCAGGGTCTGGCCGTGGGTGTCGGTGGTGTGCTCATCAATGGGCAGGTCGGTGGTGTTGCCGAGGATCTCGTCGAGGACGTAGGTGGCGTCTCGGTCGGTGGTCACGATTATCTGGGTACCGTAGGTGGTGTGTTGATCTGACACGTGGGTGTAAGACGTGCCGCCCTGATCGGTGAAGTACCGGGACAGCGCCCGGGCGGTCAACGAGCGGCTGCGGATCGGGAGCCGGAGCCCATCGGATGAGGAGAGGGTGCCGCCGCCCCAGGCCTGGGCGAGGGGGTGTTGGTGGTGGGTGTTGACGATGGCGGCGTTGGCGGCTCGGAGGGTGTCTTCTCTGAGGTACCAGCGGGTGGTCCAGGTAAGGGTGTCAGCGCTGATGCCGGAGAGCTCGGCCATGCGAGTGACCCCGAAGTTGCAGGCCTGGGCCAGAATCGCTGCCAGGAGGTTCCGGCGATGCTCAAGTTCGGAGTGCCGGGGCTGGGCGTTGTTGGCATGCGTCAGGTGGTCGGTGAACCTCGTGGCGTGGTCGATCTCGATCATCAACTCGGCCAACGGCACCGCCGGTAACCGGGCGGCGAGCTGCTCACCGTACTCGGTGACCTCGGCTGGAACGGACTCGGCCGGGAGTCGCTGCAAGTGGAGCTGGCCGTCGTTGTCGATCGACACCGGCGAGTCAGTATCAGCGAGCAGTTCCTCAAGGTCATCGAGGAGACGGCTCGTGTCGGCCTCGATCAAGGTCAGCTGCTCAGCGAACGTCTCAGGTCGGCCGGTCTCAGCCAGTGCTTCGGGCCGAATATAAGGCCAGATCTCAGTTGGGAGAAGATAGGTGGCGGGATTGGCGTAGCGACGTGAGCCCTCAACCCAGATCTCACCCGATCGGAGACCGGCCCGTAACTCGTAGAGCACAGCCAGTTCCCAATGGTGACGAAACGCCGTGGGGTCCTCGGTCCTGGCCTGGTCGGTGAGGTAGGACCGCCACCGGGCAGGCACGAACCCGACCGGGGCATCGGCGGAGACATGCCGCTGGTTGGACTCATTCAGCCTGACCAGGGCCTCGACGGCCTCAAGGGTCTCGCTCGATTCGATGCTGCTGTTGAACTGAACAGCGTCCAGCACATGCGGGGCGAAACCTCGGATCTGGGTGTAGCGATCCTCAATGAGGGCAAGATGGCCACCATCGACCGGCTGGCTTCGTTCGTGTTCCGGACGGACCGCTTCGTGCAGTCGGTCAGTCCCGAAGCCTCGCAGTCGGCGACCAACGATTGAGTCATCCAGCGAGGAGTCCAACACGACATCGAGGATGTCATCCAGGAGCTCCAGGCGACTGGTGCTCGACTGAGCGGCTTGGAGCTGCTGGTCGTGCACCAGTCTCCGGGTTCGGTTCTCAAACCCGGAGAGGGCCTGGTCGAACATCAACACGAGCTCGTCGACGAGATCGCTGTGGGCCTCGGCGAGGAAAGCCAACAGCATCGGATAGCGACGCTGCGGGCTCATGCGCCGAAGGGCGGCCGGGGTCAAGCGGCGGGCGACCTGGGCGAGGTGTCGACGGCGGTCAGGGCCGATCATCGAGAGATCGAGACGGTGGGCACCGAGCTCTCGACTGAAGTCGAGCTTGGCGATCTCGGTTTTGAGCGTTGCGGCCGAGGCTGATGTTGCTCCGGTGTTGAGCCAAACGATCGGAGCAACCCCGAAGTTGTCATCGGTCTCCATAAGCGCATCAAGGCGACCAACCAGGGCTTCGGTAAGTACTGGCTGAACCATTCGGTGCAGTTCGACCACAGCGGTTTCTCGTGCGGTGGCCACGGCCCGCATCAAGCGGTCCAAACCCGGGCGAACAATCTTCTCCGTCCGGAGATGAGCCAAGGCCTGGCGGAATAGGACTGAGGGAGCGTCGTGCTCGAGAGCCCGGTCGACCAGCCAGTCGCTGAGTGCTTTCCACTCGCCGGCCTGAACCTGAGACCAGCCAATCCATTCGATGACCTCGGCAGCGTGCTGGCGGCGACTCCGTTCGCTGCTGATCGCCAGATAGTCACCAAGGGCGCCGACGGGGACCTCCAACTGTGCAGCGACGTGAGCGACAGCCTCTTTGGGTGTGACAGCGAGGTCGGGAATGAAACCGAGGAACCGCAGTGCACCGATACGAACCCCGAAGGCCAGCTGGTTGGGCTCACTTCGATGAGACCGGATCCAGCGGATCTCACCACCGGAAAGCTCGAAGAAAGTGACCAGATCCGACCGGGAGATCTCCGCCGGCCACCCTTCGAGCTCCGCTACCTCAGCGTCGGGCAGATACTGTGTCGCCACCGTCCCCCTCCCCGCCGAATGAGCCGCTGTCAGCTCATGGTTCTACCAGCACATCCTCCACTGCGGCGGCCCGATCGGCTTCAGAGGGAAGGCTGTAACGACGGGTGGTGTCGAGGCGACGATGCCCAGCCAATTCGGCTACCAGCACCACATCGTGGCCCGAACGCACCAGGTTGGTGACGAAGGTGTGGCGCAACACATGGGCCGAGAGACCCTCCACTCCAGCATCATCGGCCAAACGGTCGATCACGTTCCCGACCGACCGAGCCGACAGCGGCTTGCCGAGCCGAGACACCCACAAGGCCTCCGTGGAGGATGACTTAGCATCGAGAAGCCGTTGGCGCTCCTCGAGCCATTCCGTAATCACCGCCCGACAGGCCGAGTTCAACGGGACCTCCCGATAGCGGTCACCCTTCCCTGAGCGGACCGTCGCCATACCCTTGCGGGCCGTGACTGCCACATCGTCAACCTCGAGGCTGGCCAACTCGGCCAACCGGAGGCCTGCATAGAACAGAGTCGACATGATCGCCCGATCCCGGGCCAAGGGCCAACGCTCCACCGATCGCAGCAGACGGCGCTGGTCATCCTCGTCAAGAGCCCGTGGGGCCGCCTGAGCCAGCTGCTCCCTGGCCACATCAGGACGGCCAAGCGACCGGGACCGGTAGAAACTGTCAATCGCCGCCAACGCCTGATTCACCGACGCCGGCGACAACCGGTGCTTGGTCTTCAAGAACCGCTTGTAATCCCTGGCCGCCCAATCCCTCACCGCTGTCGCCGACAATGCAGCCATCGGATCCTCGGTCGTCGCCAGCCACGCGAGGAACCCGGCTACCTGGCTCCGGTAGGCCTCACGAGATCGAGCAGCCAGAGGCTGCTTGCCGAGCCAAACTTCGTAGGCATCGAGGGCCTCCTGGAGGAACTCATCGGGCCCGACCGCCCGAGTCTTGGTCACCATGAACAGCCCTGCTCCCTGTTAGACGAAGTACGATCCGCACCCTAGCTGAACCCAGGGACCCCGTTAGGAGAAGTACAGCCCACTTGTACTTCGCCTAACCAGAGTTAGACGAAGTACATTGTTGCTCTCAAGTCCCAACATGGTGTTGCCGATGGACAAGGTTGTGAAGATCGCATCTCTAGCTCTCTGGATGGGCTTGGCGCTCGCTGGCTGTGGGCTCTCGGACGATCCGGTCAGTGCTGGCTGGCTGCCCGATCCGGAATTGGACCGGGATTCGAACTCGCTCACTGTGTGGGTCACCCACCCAAGTTGTCCCGCTGCACTAGACTCTGACGGCGTCAATGTCGAGGTCGTCGAATCTGTCAGTTCGGTTGTTCTGCTTGCCCAAGTGGCTCTACTTGAGACTACGGCCTGCAAGGGCCCGAACGAGGCCGTCCCGGTCCATGTTGAACTCGCTCAGCCGCTTGGCCCAAGGGATCTACTTGACGGTCGTCGTCAGCCTCCCCAGCCACCCGTCGACGATTTCAACGCCGGCGCTATGCCGATCGGAGGATAGGTTCGCTACTGTACGCAGGCCGGACGATCTCCCTGAGAGCCGTACTGCACCCGGTTGCTGAACTCGGAGGAGAAGGTAACCGTCCAGACGAGATCGGCGAATCGAGCTTGCCGGGCAGACGTGCTATTGCCTTGCTGAATGTGAGTGACCCAAGGGTTGATCTCAGATGACCCCGGTGTCCTTCCCAGTCCGGCTTCGTAGACCCTGACCACTGCTGCATTGATGGACGACGAGCTCCACCAGTTTGTGAGGTTGAGGCTTTCGGCGCTCAGCATGATGTTGTAGTGGACGTCACGAGCTCTGGTAACGCCGCATGAACTGGCTAGGTGCCCTGCCCAGTAGTTCAGCCCAGCCGTATCCGGGTTGCGGTTGAGGCCGTGCACGTATATCGGAATCGTCCAGTCGCGTGCGGGGACGTTCCCCGTGTACAGCCGCAGCATCGCATGCATGGCGGTCACATTGTCGATGTGCGAGTAGTAGCCGCTGCCCGTGAGGAGTCCGAGAGCATCGGTGTAGCTGTACTTCATATACGCACCTGCGCCCGAGTCTCCGAAAACCCCACTCCAGTTGCCCTGGACCAGATCGTGTTGTTCGAATGTACAGAACGGGCCGATAGAGGCGAAGCATCCCGTTGTTGAGACGGCAGTGACCTGGCCGCAGCCCGACGTGTTGAGCCCGACGACGCAGTACCACTCGTTCTGGGAGAGCTCCCATTGATGTTCCGTGCCCTTGATCGGGAAGCCAGCGCCTGAGTTCCCGACGATGAGGTGGTCGTTGGCTGCAATGGTGTCAACGATGTCGATCGCCATGAAGTCACCGATCCCACCGTCGATGTCATATTGGTACGCGACCGGTCCGAGCGCGACCTGCGGGTTGGTGCTGCCCATCGCTTTCTGTTCGTTCAGGGGTCCACAGTGTCCGGCACTAGAAAGGTAGAAGTTCGCCGTATCGATTCGTTGGAGAACGAAGCCGGTCGTGCAGTTCGGGGTGAAGCCGAGTTTAGCCAATCCGATCCCACTACTGGCTGGGCGGCAGCGCTCCTGTGTGCACAGGGACTGGGTAGCAGGAAGGTCCGCTACCTCCCGGATCTCGCCTACTGCTGGTGCTATCGCTCGCAAGTCCTGCGCGACCTCTGGCAGGGGAGCTTGTGCTCCGCTCGGTCCAGCTCGAAAGAGCCCGACCTCGATCGAGTTGGCTTCGTAATTGATACCGATCTCGGCGACGACCCGACCGGCACGTTGGGGGATACTACTTCGTAGGACAAGGTCTTGCTGGCTGCGAAGCTGCGCGAGCGAGAAGCCAACTTCTTCGATGGACAGCTCGATCGTCCCCCGACTATTCCGATCCACGATGTCGCGCTGGCCAGAAACGAACTCAGCCGTTCCGAAGATACGAAGTGTTCCCGGGAGCCCGTCCGCACCGAACGCGGAGCCCGCATACCCCGGCTTCTCCCGCAGATCCTCAAGGGCCGCATTGGCAGCAGCGTGTTGGCTTTCCCAGGCTTGGAGCTGCGCGCTCTCAGAGGCGTCGAACGGGACTCCGGCAAGCCACCTGGCGGGATCGGAAGCCTGAAGCTCCTGGTACTTCTCCTGAGAAACGTCGAATCCATACAGAGACCGAAACGAGACGAAGTCGTCCCACGGAACCACCCACGGCTCGGCAGTGTCTATGAAGGGCAGATCAGGGATACCTGTTGGCTTGGGGAGTTCGTGACCTCCCGATGGCACCGACGATGGCCGGTCCTCGTCGTGTGAGCCCAGTGGCTCCTCCGAGCCAACCACCGGTTCTAGGACGTCGTCCTGGGCCAGTGCTGGTGTGGTGATCCCGCTCACCACAGCAAGCGCAACGACGAAAGTCATCGCAATACAACGGCGGATCTTCATTTCAGGTCACCCTCTATGCGGCGGTAGTAGCCTCCACCGTCACCCGGCGATGATCGTCTGTCAACCAGCTGGGTGCTTGTCCCAAGGTCATCGGATCACCAGGACTCTGCGGAATGATCACTCATGCCCACTCGTCCACCCTCTCCGTTATACGAAGTACGGCTTTCGTTTTTGGCGCAGATGATCAGATGACCCCGAACGGGCGGTAAGAAAGAGAATCGGTAATTCCGGGTCGGTGCTGCGCAGGTTCCTGGCCACATGGAAGCCATCGGCTTCGCGCCATCGAGCAGCGGCGCTCCCTTCGCCCGACCGCCGGCTAGCTCGAAAGATCGGGGACGCTCAGATGCTGATCCATCATGTCGGCCATGATCGCTCTGATGAACTCGTCGGCTTCAGCGGTGAGCCCACCAGCCACGCCACCATAGATCGCACCGGTCTTGGGGGGTTCGGGGGGACCGGCCGCAGCGTATTCGACCGCCTCGGCCAGGTCGGCGGCGAACCGTTCGACCACCCCCGGCTGGACCTGGGGTCCGGTGACCGCCATATGGACCGCATCGGGATACTGCTGACCGTTGAGACGCCAGCCTCGGGTCCGCAGGGAGTCATTGACATGGTAGATATCGAGCTCGTCGCTGGTGAAGCTGAAACAGAAGCTGGGCTCACCGATGATCCTCAGTTCCGAATGGGACCGGACCAGATCCTGCATGGCGAA
>JAAETI010000429.1 GCA_024228555.1 bacterium
AACCCTGAGGGCAATCGCCAGTGCGAGACCGGCTTCGAAAGCAGGGCTGGCTGCCATGCCAGGCATGCGCCCCATGAAACTCGAGCGCTATGGCGACGACCTGCTGAGGGTCATCACAACTGGGGGCAGAACCTGACAACACTGTCGTAGAATGATCTGGCTGTATCCTTAAACAGGCGAGACCAGATCCGATAGGTAGCGACGTGATACCGGGACCACTTCCGCTCCACCACCCCAGTTCACTATGAGGCGACTTCGTTTCGTTGTGCTCCTGTGTTTGGCTGGTCTAGCGGTCGCCGCCTCCGGTCCGCGCCCTGGCACCGGATCCAGTCGAGGAGTGAGTCTCCTCGACTCGGCTGCTGTACCAGCAGAGACCGACAGCGCCGCTCCCACCGACACCAAGGTCGGCACCGTGTCAGGCCCTCGGTGGAGCCCGTTTCCTGCCCCCGATCTGGTCACGGTGGCCAACATCATCCCACCCCTCGAGGAGCCGCGGGGCCACCTCATCATCAATGG
>JAAETI010000430.1 GCA_024228555.1 bacterium
AACCCTGAGGGCAATCGCCAGTGCGAGACCGGCTTCGAAAGCAGGGCTGGCTGCCATGCCAGGCATGCGCCCCATGAAACTCGAGCGCTATGGCGACGACCTGCTGAGGGTCATCACAACTGGGGGCAGAACCTGACAACATTGTCGTAGAATGATTTGGCTGTATCCTTAAACAGGCGAGACCAGATCCGATAGGTAGCGACGTGATACCGGGACCACTTCCGCTCCACCACCCCAGTTCACCATGAGGCGCCTTAGCTTCGTCGTGCTCCTCTGTTCAGTGGCAGTTATGGCCATTGACTCGGCACCGCGTTCCGGCGCCCAGTCCGGGGGAGGGGTGGGCCTCCTCGGCTCGAACGCAGCTTCGACAGATAGCGACAGCGCCGCTCCCACCGACACCAAGGTCGGCACCGTGTCAGGCCCTCGGTGGAGCCCGTTTCCTGCCCCCGATCTGGTCACGGTGGCCAACATCATCCCACCCCTCGAGGAGCCGCGGGGCCACCTCATCATCAATGG
>JAAETI010000431.1 GCA_024228555.1 bacterium
GCGGAAGCAATGGTGCCAGCGGCTCTCGTCGACAAACTCGAGGAAGGGTCCAGAACCCGATTCGACCCAGACCTCGTCAGGATTGCCCAACGCCTCTTTGGCGCCTGAGGGTCACAAACGCGGGGAGGTCAGGGGTGCTGATTCGGCCGGGTTAGCCCTCCGACAGTCGGTGCGCGGCCGGACCAAGAAGGTCATTCAGCTGAGTGATTGGACTCCAGAAGCGAGCTTCGTATTGCGCGATCGAATCATCCCTGAACTGCACCCGCACAATCTTGAATGGCGGAACCGATCTGCCGAGATGCGCTCAACGTCGTGCTTGTCATATGCGGCCACAATCTGATCAGGTAGTCCGCTCCACTTCCGGACCGACGTCGCCAAGAATCGAGCGTCGGTAACGGCGAGCCACCGGGGACCTGATTGACCGAGGCGGGCCGCGAGGCCCTCGAAGACGATCCTGTTCATGTCCGGTCCCATCGTTTTGCCAACCGACCTACTGACGGGGTCGGTGCTCATAAACGCCTGCGTCCACCCGATGGGTTCCACGCTGCACGCCCCCAAGAGCTGCTCGCCGGGTCGGAGGATGTCAGATGAGCGTCGACGAAACCGCCTCGTCGTGCGTGCGAGTTGGAAGCTCATTCGCGAAGCGTAGCTGCGACAACTGCCCTTCTATCCACCTCGTGCACCCTTACCTGGAAGGATATGTCGGGAAGATGGCGGCACGGGCGCTGAGAGTCGAGGAGGGGTCTTCCCACCGGACTAGCGCTAGCGCTTCCATCTAGGGTGAGGCCAACATGGCAGAGTTGATCGAACACATCGAAAGGCACTTGGGAACAATCGAAAGCGGGTGGTCGAAGGACGCCGATGGCGAGACAATGCCGTTCAGTGTCGCCCGCATCGATGACCCATCCGGACCAGGAACGGTTGCGTTCGTTACGCTCGGACTGAGCCGGCACGAACTTCACGGTTCACGACCCGACAAGTCGATTCGCTGCGAACTACTCATGCTCGTCACCGACGACTGGAGGGACGGCCCGATGCCGGGGATCCTTCAACAGGTTGCGAGTGGCAACCTTGCCAGTCACCATGCGTTACTACGCGGCGAGGTGGTCGGTCCGTGGGGCCCGCTCGTCGCGGGCTCCCAGTTGGAGGCCCTGTACGCCACAATGCCGGTGTACCTGCCGGACGAGTTTGCCACTTGTGAGGTCGAAGGCAACCAGGTCATCTTCATCTGGCTCATTCCCGTATCCGCCGGCGAAGCGGCATTCGTTACCGCTTCCGGATGGCCCGAGTTTGAGGACGCCCTGGCCAAGTCCCAGCTCCAACTCATGGACCTTCACAGACCGGTGCTCACGTTCGACGCTCCCAACTAGCCACAACCCCGATCTGGAAGGATATGTCGGGAAGATGGCGGCACGGGCGCTGAGGGTGTGCGTACGTGTCCGCCCGCCGACCTGCCGATATTGCGCACCATGGGGGGGAGGTGCGATATCGACGATATCTGGCGATATCGAGTTGTGCTGAGGTCGGTTTTGGCCATGATCCACTGGGCGAGGCTGGCGATGGCGTCTTCGTTGCCGGGGCCGGCCAGCAAGGTCAGGACGCCGGCTCCGCCGATAGGCCTCACAGCTCAGCTCGCCGGGAGGGGGTTATCCTGCAGCTTGCGCCAGTGGTCCGCCACGAGGCGCATCCAGGGCAGCTGGTCGTGATGCGCCGTCCGATACTCCTGTTCCACCCTAGCGAGGTAGTCAGATCGGGACCGACCGCCGCGGGCGACGGGGTCGTCGCGGCAACCCCGCTGCTCGAAGTACGGGCTCTGGTAGCCCGCCCCGAGGTCGCGGAAGTACCACTCATTCTTCGGGCAGTCGGTGATGCGGATGTGGAGGTCGGTCACCTTACTGCGTCGAGTCGCCAACTCCGCGTCGAAGCGGGTTTCGAGCTGTCTGGTAGTCGTCGTCACGTGTTCGACATCGTCCGGCACTTCTTGGCAGATCGTGAAGCAATACGCCGAGTCCTGCGGGTTGGCCACTGAGCTGTCCTGGATCGCAAGTTCCTGGAGGATCAGGTACTTGACGTTGGTCCCGGCGAGGTAGGTCGGAAGCGCCAGCTCGGCGTAGTACGACTCGCTCAGGACGCCGAGCGATTTTACGACGTCCCGGTATTGCGGGAGGAGCCAGCTGTCCACCAGGTCCTGCTTCGACGCACCCTTGGCCCGGACGTTGAGGTAGGTCGACAGGATTCTGGTCGCGCCGTGGAGCTCGCCGGCCTCCCGGGAGATGGTCTGCTTGACATTCTCGTCGTGCGAGATCTCGCGCACGTCGTCGAGCAGCTGCTTGAAGTCGATCTCCTCACCCGAGGGTAGGAAGAACCCGATGATATCGGCGCCGACACCTCCCACCTCGGGGATTAGCCCGACCAAGCCCTTCACCATCTTGCCCACGAGGATCTCTTGGTCAGACACGCCTGGCCGCTTGACTGCAGGATCGAGGAAATCGGGGATGTACATGTCGACCTCGGGCGCCTCGTGCAATCCGGGACCCCCCAGCCCTGCAAAGGCCAGCACCCGTGGCGCCGACCCGGGCGCCGGCGGTGCGTAGCCAACCTCACGGCGTTCGACATCGAATCGAGCGCCTTCGAACAGGTACTGCAGGTCGGCGCGGTTCGTGGACCGGCTGAACACCGGAGTTCCTGCTTCGTGTTCGCGGAACGGATTCGCGAGGTACGAGAAGGAGTCGGGCTCCCGCAGCACCTCGTCAGGCAGGAGCGGACTGAATCGATCGACGGCTCGCGAGAACAACGAAACGTGCCGATCAACTCGCGCCTGCTGCTCTTCGTCGAGCACCGGGTGGACCGCGGGTAGAACGACATCGAGGCGGGTGGGCTGATCGATG
The DNA here is from genome assembly GCA_024228555.1 of bacterium. Classification (GTDB taxonomy): domain Bacteria; phylum Actinomycetota; class Acidimicrobiia; order Spongiisociales; family UBA5794; genus JAAETI01. Next base: position 2,889 of record JAAETI010000431.1, read on the forward strand.
GAAAGGATGGCATCACCAATTGCGATGCGCTGCTCCTCGGGCAGATCCGGGAAGCTGGCCGCAAGCTTTCGGTCCACGTATTCGGTTGGGCCGTCGCAACGGGTGAGATCAGCGAAGACGAGGGTGATCGACATAGCCGCTCCTTGCTGTGTTCGGAATGCGCACCGTAAGCGTACCCTGACCTCGGTCGCACGGGTCAGTGCCGAACGGCCGCGGCGGGACGCGGCCGCTCGCCAAGATGCCATGCGGGCGGGCGTGGCTGCAGCTCACGTGCACATCCCGGCGGATCAGGGGCGCACAGAACAAACATCGCCGAAACTGGTCGACGACGCTCGAATCGGCAATCCCGGATTATTGCCATTGCGCGCAAGATGAGCTGCGCCAACTAGTCATATCGACCCCCAGCGACACCGATGACCACACGGTTTGGCAGTCCGCTATCCGGCCTCTTGAGCGTTCCGGTCTTCCTAGGCAGCCACCTCGATCCGGAAGTACATACCGGGAAGGTTTACGCAGGGGTGCTGAGGGTGTGCGGATGTGACCGATGGCCAACGAGCCCGTGATCAGAGGTTGCTGCTAGAAAGCGACGGGTGACCAGTCGAGAGCGTCCTTGAACTCGGTGGACAGAAGCCCCCATTGGACGAGAACGTCATGGACCAGCCGCTTGTCAGCACAGACGGCGCCGTAATGAGTGGAGGCGTCCCCAGCGCGATGTTCGACGAGGTAGGTGCGATCCTCCTGCATGAGTACCTGAATGTAGAAGTCTTCGTGCCTGACTCGGTTGACGATGAAGAAGAGCTCGACATCGTGTTCGAGATCCGAGAGGAGCTCGAACACGAGATCCACTGACGGATCGTCCCATATGACTCCCGATTCCGAAACCGCCCGTAGCGTCGGATTCTCTGCGATGTATCCGTCCGTCGGTGTGGGGCTGCCCTTCTTGGCCCGTCCGCGCCACCATCGTCGCTTGCTTCGGTTCTCGTTGGATCGGCTCATCGCGGTCCGAGCATGCCATAGAAGCCATACGTGCGGCAATACGACGTTGCTGCTTTTCTTCTCAGCTAGAGCCAGGCGCTTTGCCTACGCAGCCACATCAACTGTGAATCTGATCGCGGGAAGGTTTGGACAGGGTCCCGAGGCTTGCCAAACATGACCGCACTCCGAAGTGAGGATCCCGGACACTCTCCGGAATGGGCGATATGGCTCGATATCTAGTGTTCGGGGCGGGCTGCATCGCTCCAGAAGTTGGTTCGTGACAGTATCTGCCAGTGATAGTTCCGTGCTACCCGAGATCAGTCTTCGTTCGCCACCATCCACTGCCCGCCCTCTCGGGAGCGTCCGATAGTCCCGCCCTAGACGAAGATCTGACTGTCGGCAAGCATCGTCGCTGCGAGTGTCAGGTTGCGGTGCTTGTCCGTGTTCCACAGCTCGTGGAGGGACGGTGACGGGATGCTCGGCAGCTCGAGCCCGCCGGTGATAGGGCTGGAGTTCCACGATGGCCGATACGCGTACCGCGACGACGGTGAAGCCCGCGTTCGGAGGAGCTTCACCGTCAAAGCGTATGGTTGTGCGTTAGCGCCAGTAGCTTGAAGGGTGCATGCTGGGTGGTGCGCCACCCGTCCATCAATCACATGGTCGATTTGGCACCGTTAGCCCGGAGACCCTCTAGCGCGCCTTGATAGCCTGACGTATTATGGCCATGTAGTGAACGTGAGGGACGCCTTCACGGCTGCGTTGTTGTGCCGTGTTTGCCAGTCTTCGAGGCGTCCGACTCGCAGGTTGCTTATGCCGCGGTCGGACGCGGAGTTAGGGCGCAGCCCGGATCGACGAAGTCGATGGGTATCCCGAGAGGATGGCGTCATGAACCCGACCCGACCCAACGCGACTATCGCTCAGACGACTGTGGATATCTGGTGGTCCCGACCGGCGGTGAGAATGCTCCTTCTACTAGTCGCGATCCTTGCCGCCGCGATAGCTGGCTGCAGCAACAAGCCGAGCGGGAGCATATCATTCCACCCCACCTACGCGTGCGACGGGGAAGCGATTGAAATCAAGTGGCGAACGGAGAACCTAGACCGCGTCGCAGTCGAGACGTCAGGGGGGCGGACCTGCCTCGACTCGGAGCAGCCCGAGGGATCGGCCAGCTGCAGTCTGGGGTCAGCAGACCTTCCGCTCACTGGTACTGGGTGGAAGGATGGCAAAAACACGTCGCTCAAGATCCCGCTACCGATTGTCTTCTGTGATGACCAGAAATGGACGGCGTCTTTCACAGGCAAAGAGCGCTGTGATGGTCCTACACATCTCCAGTTGCTCACTGTGATCGGAATAGATAGCGAAGTCCAGTTGAGTGACAACAACGACTATCAACGCTTTGACGTCGAGCGCGAGGAGGTCAAGGGAATCTGGTACCAGGAGTTCGACGGGTTCTATCTCGATGTGGACCACTCGCTCTTTTCGGACCGAGTCGTGCTTCTTGCGGTGAGAAATGAGAGTGAGCACACACTGAAGGTGACTGGCCCGAGCTTCCCAACCGTTGTGATGACTCCAGGTGAAGTGGTACAGGCGCCTTCCAATGGCGGCAGCGTGCCAAAGCCCGGTGGCGGTTGGTCAATGCTTTATGAGGAGCCCGAGTTGCGGGCCATCGGATACCAAGACTTTGAGCTCAACGACAGCAAGCCGATCGTGGTCTGCGGTAAGAAGCATGCGGATTTGCAGTTCCTCGTGAAGTGCGCGGACATGTAGAGAAACCGAAATAGCGTTCGTCATCTGCCAGCGATCCGCCGGTTATCTGGGCATCTGGTACCGGCCCGGCTTCTACCCGCTACCTTTCCCGCCGCAGGCGTGGACCCGCTCCTGTCCCGCCAATGCAGGCACTGTCTATTTCGGGGAGGCACCGACGAACGTTGTCGTGCACGGCAAGAGAGTCGCCGCGGTTGAAAGCGCCACTGAGGGAGGTGAGCAGAAGAGCGTTCTCCTCGGGTTCCGGATCTCCCTCGTCGCTGAGCCGTTCGCTCCCCGCTCGATACTCATCGACGAGTTGGGCGACGTCGAGTTCGTTGGCACCCGCGCCAGCTCCCGATATCGCGAAGCGCTCGAAGTTATCGCGGCCGAGAGGCGCACGACGGGCCACGCACTTCTCGAGGCCCTTCTGGCTGGTCGGGCGGAGAGCCGGCAAATGAGTCAACACCTCTAGCTGTCCTTGCTCCGCAGGAGACGGGCAGATACTCACAGCGCATAACGACGCCGGGCGGAATCGTCGTCGTTGTGGCTTGACAGTCCCATCAATACAGCTAGGCAGCTACCTCGATTTGGAATATTATGCCGGGTAGGTCGAATCCACGGCGCTGAGCGATCCTAGACCTGCCCATGCTCTAGGAACCGAGCGCACTCGTGCCGTTGTGCACTGCCGGTGGGTCGAAAGCCCCTTGCCTGAGTCCTGCCGTTGTTGGATGGTGAGGAAGTGCCCTGGATGTTTGTGTCCATATTCCCAAGGAGGCGATGTGCGGACTCAGATGATGATCATGGTGATCGTTGGGACGGTCTTCTTGGCAGCTATCGCAGTCCTGGTTGGACTGGTTTTGTGGTTGGGTTGGCTGTCCGGTGCTGGCGTTGCACTGGGGATCTTGGTCGCGATGATCGGCCTCTACCGGTGGGTGATCAAACCGTGGCACATGCGTTGGGGAGCCAGCGACGTTGAAGTGGCGAGGACGATGCCGGGTGACCAGTTGATTCCCGACGCTGGGTCGGCGACCCGCGCTATCGCTATTGCTGCCACCCCCGAGCAGATCTGGCCGTGGCTTGTGCAACTCGGTTACGGGAGGGCAGGTTGGTACAGCTACGACTGGATCGACAACGATTTCCAACCGAGCGCCGATCGGATTGTCCCTGAGTACCAGGACCTGGGGGTCGAGGACAAGATCCTGATGATGCCGGAGATGGGCTTTGTTGTTCAGTCGATCGACGAACCGAACTCGATTGTGAGCGTGTTGGAGGACGGTTCGACCAGTTGGTGTCTCGCTCTCTACCCAGACGGCGGTTCGACACGGTTGGTCAGTCGGTGGCGTCCCAAGTTCGAGAAGACCCCAGCCACCTTCTTCATGACCATGTTGTCAGAGCCGGGAACCTTCATCATGGAACAGAAGATGCTGCGGACCATCCGCAACCGGGTCGAAACATCGCCAACCACCGAATAGGAGCACCCGAAACCACCCGCAACCGGCAATCTCGTGCGGTCGGGTCCTGCTATGCGGCCACCTCAACCGCGAACCTGATCGCGGGAAGGTCAGGGGTGCTGAGGTATCCCGAACCAAACTGCATTCCGGCGGGTGCCGCTACGGCGCACTCGCCGGAATGATCGTTCGTGCGCCCGATTCGGCAATCCCGAGGCGTTCGGTCCAACTAGGCAGCGACCTCGATCTGGAAAGCAAACGTGGGTAGGTCAGCGGTGCTGAAGGGATGTGGACCCTACATGTGCAATTGGCCAGTGCTTCGCTTGCTCGCTCAGCGTGCGGGTTGTGGATCGAGTAGCCCTTCGACGAATCCCAGCGCCCCTCCGGGTCTCGCCTATCCATCAGCCACGTTGAACGCGCTCGCGGAGGCGGACTAGGGCTTGCGTCGTTCCGTCAACCTAGCCCGTTCTGAATCGCCGACCGGACTCGAACGCGATGGAGCCCCGCAATTGGTAGGCGGGGCTCCGAACACTCTGTTAACGAGGTGCTATTCCTCGTCTTCTTCCATCAGATACATAGCTAGCTGGACTCCTTTTCCGACTTTTGGATCATAGTTATATCTCGGTCAGAAATGCTTGAACCTTGACACTCAATGGTACCCCTTATGGGTCATCCAGCGAACCATCCCCCCCTCTGAGATCGGTCTCGGCTGACCATGATGTGGCCAGGCTCGTGAACTCAGTGTATACGTCTTTGCGGCCAGTGCGATGGTTGGTGAGGTTGATGAAGTGTCGGAACTGGTTGTTTGAGTGGGTGAAGCGGTACTTGCCGACACGTTTCAATGTGGCCTCGTCGAAGATGTTGAGATGCACGCCAGTTGCGAGTCGTTCTAGGCAATTCAGGTAGCCGCGTATCAGGTGGCCCATCTTCATGTCATCGTCGTCACCACCAGGGTGGGATGCTGCGTGGAGCAGTCGTTTGGCTTCATCCTCAGAGATCTGTGCTTCCCCGTATTTCTGAGTGATGAGTGAGCGCGGCTTCTTCTGAGCCTCCATTAGTTCGTTCCAGAAGAAGAGGGTTGCTTCCGACCGGCGACGTGCGTGATCCTTCCGGCTATCCCTCTTCATCGCTCCGAGCTGGACCAGCACTACGGACAGAAGGCCCAGGTTCACAATCACGCTTGCGATAGCAGCGCCACTCAGGATCGCCAGCCTGTTAGCGACGAGCCAATCAGTCAAGGTAGCGCTCCTCCCCAACGGTCAACCACACCAGGAAGACATTACTGTTCATGCGATAGGTCAGACAAACTGGGAGATGAGGTTGCCAATTGCCGACTGGCCGCCAAGTGTCATGCCCGCGGTCGGCAATCGCCGAGTCATTCAGCCACTTCAACCACAAACCTGATGTCGGGAAGATGGCGGCAGCGGTGCTGAAGGTGCGGGGACGTGATTGCACTCTGATGTCCGTTACCGGGCGGTCGCTCCAATCCCGAACTTGCGTTCAAGAGTCGGTCTATGAGCGAGGGATCTACGCAGGAACCAAAGGATCTAGCGTCCGGGATCCGGCCAATCCCGAGCTGTTCGGTCCAATCCAAGGCGCTGAGGACATGCGGACGTGGCCCCACTCCGAGACGCCGATATGTGCAACGATTGCGGTCGGTACCAGTTGGGCGTTGGGGTCAGGATTCGATTGAGCCCCTGCGGTCACGGTGCCTGTAGGGTGCCGTTATGGACCTGATTCGTCATGTCGTGGTGTTCGATGCTGCAGACGTTGCATCGGAGAGCTCGTTCTGGGCCGCGATGTTGGACGGGAGCGTGGTCGACGAGGACCCGCGGTTCCACTGCGTTATCGACAGCCAGGGGAACTAGCTCCTCGGCGTGTGACATGCACCGGACCACGTTCCGCCGGATTGGCCTTACGGGAAGCCCCAACAGGTTCACATCGACTTCCACGTGACCAATCCGGCAGCAGCGCATCGTCGCGCCATCGACCTCGACGCCCGGCTCCTCCAGGATGCGACGGACCCGGAGTCCGACGAGGGACACCGCGTGTATGCCGACCCCGCCGGTCACCCCTTCTGCCTCGGGTGGGGTCATACCCGAACCAGGAGTAACTCACCCAGTTCCTCGCCGCAGACGGTGGGGCCGACTGATCGCGAGCCAAAGCGCCAACCCAACCGACTTGATGAACAACTGGAGACGCACACCGGCAATCTGGAGTGGTCAGCCTGTCACGCGGCGGGGTGAAGCAGGCCAGAGCCTTGCCCGGAGAGCCACTCTCCTGAGTCGCCATTGACTACGGCGCACCGTCGGGTTCGAGGGCCAGGAGGATGCAGAACTCGTTTCCCTCAGGGTCAGCCATGACGACCCAAGTCGCTCCATCGGTTTGACCGACATCGACCCGACGAGCACCAAGCGCCTCCGCTCTGGCGACCTCTTGTGACTGGTCTGAAGGTCGGAGATCGATGTGGATTCGGTTCTTGCCCTTCTTCGCCTCGGGAACCCGGAGAAACAGCATGTCGGGGGATACGCCA
>JAAETI010000432.1 GCA_024228555.1 bacterium
GAGTCTTCAACTTCTCCGACCGGGCCTTCGTTGGCTCCCTCGGTGGTGACCCCCCACTCATACCCGTCGTCGGCGTGGCCGCCGTACCTATCCCATAACGCGCGGGCAATATCCCGCCATCACCCTGCCCCCGACCGCCGGAACTGCGCGAAGGGCCAGCCAGGCGCGTGCGCATTTGGGCTACACCTTGCACTTCGTTGAACCGTCTGTAGGTCAATAGACGAGCTATGTCGGCATCACGACCGACCCGAGAGCGGTCGGCCTTCGGATCGTGAGTGCCACCTGAGCCCCAACAAGCCCGTACAGGAAGAAGGCCAGTGCGTTCCATCCGAGAGCGACCGGTAGATCCGCCAAGGTGCCGGCAATACCCCAAACACATGCAGCCAACCACGGAGACAAACGACGAAAGTCCAGCTTGACTGGCGGCGACAACGCGAGGACCAACACCAAATGAAGGCAGCCGAACCCGACAATTAGCGCCGCGGTCGGGAACTCAGGGCCACGTGAGTCACCGAATGCGGCAACGAACACACCGAGCAGGCCTGGCAAGAACCTCAGGGCCCAGCTCAGGTACTCCTGCTGGTCGATCTCGTTGCGCCACCGCATCGGGGCAACAATGCTCATCGGCCAAACGACCAAGACGAGCACTAGAGCGGCCAGAATCGGGCCACGTGCCCACAAGGCACAGGCCAAAGCAATTGCGGCTACACCGGCGAGCCGATTAACGAACCCAAGATCGTCTGCTAATTGTCGATCCAAACGACTCTCCACCGCATAGCCCGGCCGGGCCACCCATACTACTGGCCGTGGCCGCCGGGGTTCAGGGCCATCCCGCGGTTCACGACGGGCACACATCAGACGAATGCCCTGCCAGCCATCCCCCACGCCCCGACCACCCCCGAGGCCGTTGGCAGGTCTCCCCGATCGCAATCTGGTGAAGCGCCCCCGGGTCAACTGGCGCCCAACACCAACGAAACCCTGGCAACTCCACTGCCCCACTACGCGTGCTCGTTCGCCCGCACGCCGATCGGGTATCGCGTTTGCCGGCCTGGATATGGATCGGCTGGGATGGCTGTTCATGGAAGGGGCCAGGCTGATTCTCACCTGTGGGCTACCTGGGGCGGGGAAGACCACGCTCGCCAAGGAGCTTGCTAGCGAGCGCGGCGCTGTGCGCCTCACGAAGGACCAATGGCAGTGGGCGCTTGGGTCGAGCCCGTGGGACAGAGATGTCGGCGAGAAGATCGAACAAGAGCTCTGGCGTCTGGCTCAGGAGATCCTTCGTCTCGGCGTGAGCGTCGTGCTCGACTTCGGGCTCTGGGCAAGATCCGAACGCGACGAGCTGCGCGAAGCCGCTCGTGAGCTTGGTGTCGGCGTCGAATTGCACTACCTCGATGTCCCTGCCGGTGAATTCTGGCGGCGGATCGAGCGACGGAACTCGGCGCCACCATGGGAGAGCGAACCGATCAGTCGTGCCGACCTCGATGAATGGCAGTCCGTCTTCCAAGCGCCCGATGCCACAGAAATGGCATTGTTCGACGCTGCGCCACACTGAACACTCCAGAGACAGAAGAC
>JAAETI010000433.1 GCA_024228555.1 bacterium
ACAACTTCAAGACGGGGCGTCGTCCGCGGGACCGGCGCGAGCTTCTCAACGCAATGTTCTGGGTTGTGCGAACGGGAGCCCCGTGGCGTGACGTACCGGCAGAGTTCGGGCCTTGGAAGACGGTGTGGAACTTCTTCGACAAATGGACGAAGGATGGAACGTTCGACGCGGTGCTTCGCCGACTACGCGGGCAAGTCGTCCCACATGGCGGGAAGCCCGACGACCTATGGTGTATCGATGGCACGTCCATCCGAGCCGCCCACGCCGCGGCCGGGGGGGGAAAAAGATCAGGACCCCAACGAACCCGCAGATCACGCTCTGGGGCGGTCCAGAGGTGGGTGGGGCTCGAAAATCCACATCCTGTGTGACTCGAAGGGACATCCCCTCCATTTCCACCTCACTGCCGGGCAGGTCCACGACTCGGCCGTCCTCGATGAACTCGTCGTTGGAGCAGATGCGGACCTTCACGACGAGGACGGCGTCGCGATGGCATGGCCTCTGAAGTTTGCGGGTGACAAAGGATACCGGGCAGCTTGGATTGACGAGTACATTCTCGGGCTCGGAATGGACCCTGTCATTCCGTGCAAGAAGGGCGACGACCCGAACAACCGGCCCGTTGCCTTCGACAAGTCCGCCTACCGTCGCCGGAGCATCGTCGAGTGTCTCATCGGCTGGCTCAAGGAATCGCGTCGCATCTGTACGAGGTTTGAAA
>JAAETI010000434.1 GCA_024228555.1 bacterium
ATCGGTCAGCTCAACATCGCCGGTGTTCTCAACACGAATCGTGAAGGTCACATCATCGCCGGCCAGAACCGTCGTCAGATCAGGAGTCTTCTGGATATCAATCGCCGGATTGATGACATCAACATCGGCAACATCAGCATCGGCAACGGTATTGCCCAGCTCGTCAAGCGCGCTGACTGTGGCAACGTTGGTGAAGTCGGCGGTCGCTCCGGTCAGGGAACAGCTGTAGGTCGTCGACGCGCCGGCTGCCAAAGCGCCGATCGTGTTGTTGCAGTTCGGCGAAGCCGGATCGCTGACAGCAACATTCGTCAGGTCCTGTGGCCCAGGATTCGTGACTGTGATCGAGAAGTCAGCGGTGCCGCCAGAGACAACCTGCTGGCTATCTGGGTTCTTGGCAATTTCGACGATTCCGGGAAAGGCATATCCGAAGTCAACGTCCGATACCGGTGCGCCGGCAACGACGATGGGCTCAGGGTTGTTGCCCGTTGTGGAAACCATCCCGGCAGGGATCGTGGTCTCGTCGACGGAGACGGTGTAGCTCGCTTCGGGAACCGAAGGGAAGACATAAGTGCCATCTGCAGCCGTCACGGTCGAGGCGACTACGCCACCAAACTCATCGAGGAGGTTCACCGTCACGCCA
>JAAETI010000435.1 GCA_024228555.1 bacterium
CCTGCCAGCATCTCGTACATCGCGACCCCCAACGCATAGAGGTCGGCCCTGCCATCGACCTCCCCCTGTTGGATCTGCTCGGGAGAGATGTAGACAGGGGTGCCGAGGATTCTGCCGGTCATCGTCTTCAGGGCATTGGCGCTGGACTTGGCAATCCCAAAATCCATGATGTAGGGATGGCCACGTCCGTCGAGCAAGATGTTGCTCGGTTTGATGTCGCGGTGCACCGTGCCGAGCTCGTGGCTGTAGCCGAGAGCTCCGAGCAACGGAATCGTCAGGCGCGCCACCGCGATCGGCGACAACCGTCCTTGGGCCTTGAGCTCGCTCCTCAGGGTCGGCCCGTCGATATGTTGCATCGAGAACCACACAATACCGTCGACTTCGCCGAAGTCGTAGACCTTGACGATGTTGGGATGATCGAGCGACGCGACCAGCTTGGCTTCCTGGATGAAGCGCTGGACGAAGGCATCGTCATGATCGTAGGCGTCGGACAGGACCTTGAGCGCCTCCAGCCGATTCAGCCGCAGATTGCGCACCAGGTACACCGCGGCGAAGGCACCGCGACCCAGGAGCGCCTGAAACTCGTAGCGCTCTCCCAGCTTCTCTCTCAGGTGCTGGATGCGGTAGTCGGTAGCAGGTCGTGGCGGCATGCTCTCCGGGCTCGGCTAATTCCCATCGCTCTGTCGTCGTCTAGCGTGGCATACGGCGCGCTCAGGTGCACAGCCATGGCCAGAGGACACTCTCAGGTCTGGGGTGGAATGGTAAATTGACGAGGGGGGTCGCGAGCCTGCCCGAATCCGAGCACAGACTAGCCCACAGTTACTTGGTGTCGATGGCGACCGGGGTGTTTAGCCTGCGGGGGGATCGTATCAGATTCTCTCGCCGGGGTGGACGTCATCGACCGCCCGGTGGCGGCCAGGATGGCCTCGACCTCCAACTGCCTGGTCAGCGCCGAGAGCAGCCGCCCCAGCCGCGCATCCGCCGCCGCCACTTCCCGGCTCAGCCGCTGCAACTCGTCCACG
>JAAETI010000436.1 GCA_024228555.1 bacterium
GAACTTGGTGACTCTGGCTGAGACTGGCGCCAGCATCAACATCAGGATTCCGTTGATTGCAGGCGTCAACGACGACGACGAAAACGTCCAGCAGACCGCAGCTTTTGTCGCCAATCTCGCAGGAGCAAAGAAGCAGATCAATCTGCTGCTCTATCACAACATCGCCAGCAAGAAGTACGAGAAGCTGGGTGAAAGCTACGATCTGGGTGGCCTAGCCGAACCTGACCAGGCGACGCTCGATCGCGCCACTGCAGTCTTCGATGCGCACGGGCTTCCTGTCGTTTTCGGCGGATGATCGTTACCCGTGGCGTCTGGTTCAGCCGCGCTGCCGCTGGTCCTGAGATCCGAACCAGAGGGCTGGCCGGGGGTGTGTCGCTGACACTGAGCAATTCAGAGAGATGTTCTCAAGCTGCGATACTGACGGATGTCCTGCGTGTCACCTGGAGCTTCTGCATCGCGGGTTCCCATCGATCGCTGAGCGCCAATGCGCGCAGTCTGATGATGTGTTCGCCCGATCTCTCTTTCCAGCGTGACCCGGCACGCTTCATTCTGATGTCCACGAGCGTCTTGCAGGTGGCCTCGACGTTGCCGCTGCCAATGGGTAGTCCCTTCCGTCGGGCAAATGCGTAGTTCATCCGGTCTGCATGATTGTGAAGGTAGGTGATCGCGTCATGCACGGGGGTGCAGGTTCCGCGCATTACATGCTCGACTCCTGATCGACGTAGTTCATCGAGGATCTCTGCTGCCGCTGAGGAACTCTTGAGCAGGTGTTTTCGCCACCGAGCGAGCGCCTGCTTGCCCTTCTCTTCGCCGTGCATGACCTTCGCTGCCGGTGAGAGTTTCTCGATCAAATGGTAGAAGTCGATGAGCCTGTGGGGCATCACGATCGCGGGATCGAGGTATGGCTCAAGTAGGTTCCACATCTCATGTGCGCCATCAGCGAGGAGGGTCACTCGAAGACCAGAGTCCTGCTCCAAGAGCCTCGTCACATCATCTGACATTCCGGCACTGAGCAGCCTCGCGTCCCCCTTGGGCATGCAGCCGTAGCGAATCGTGTGGACGGCCTGACCCTTCTTGTCGTGAAGAGTCACCGTGCCGCAGTAGCCCATTCGATACTCGCGCTTGATGGGGTTCTTCGGCGCGTCTTTCCGAGGACGTCCGGGCTTCCGCTGGCACGGCTCCTCCATCGGGATGCTGACACGATCGAGAGACATCGAGATGGATGCGGTTTCTGGCGGGATGATCAACTCCTGAATCAGACAGTCTTCGATGTCTGCATGCTCGTGCATCCAATCCTCTCCGATCGTGTGAGCAACGCGATCGAAGGTCGATGAATCGTACGGGAGTATCCCGCTCTGCGCTGCGAGGGCCTGCGCACCTCGAGATGTGCCCTCCTGCATGTAGAACGACATGCACTGAGCTGTCCGGGGAAGCCATCCCTGACCGCTGACACCCGCTCGTAAACTGATCGCATCGACTGTCTTCGCGTTTCGGCTGCCGCACTCTCTGTAGATCGATCGCAACACTGAAACCTTGCCTGTTCGAGTGTAGTAAGATCCCGGGAAACGCCCAACTCGCACGTGCTCTTTGCCATGGATCAACACTCTTGCTGAGTCAACGTCGAGTCGCCTGAGGTACTCCGTATTGACAGCGCGCTCGATGGCTCCGACGTGCTCTTCGGTATCCGATTCCAACTTGGCGTAGTCGACTGCGCTGCGTCCAGCAAGCGACTGTGCTTTAGCTTCAACGGTTGCGATCAGGCTCCGGAGGGAATCTGCCATGTCCTTGAGTTCAGCTGGCAACTCGATGATGATGGCGTCTTCGGCGGCGCCCCTTCCTTGGTTAGTTTTCACATGCAACCAGATAGGGAGGGGCGTCGCTTTGTACAAGTCTCTATTTCACAAAATGTTGTGTCTGAGCAAGCATCGGCAGACCAGCAGTGGTGGTGCAAACGTCAAAGCCTAGGGGTTTGCTCAGTGTCAGCGACACACCCCTGCGGTGACCATCACGCCATTGATATCCAGTTTATCCAGGAACTCCCTCGCTACCGGAATCTCGTTGGACTTGTCCTCGGTTCTTTGCTGAGCAATGATCGAGCCCTC
>JAAETI010000437.1 GCA_024228555.1 bacterium
GCGACGGTCTCGAGAGCAATCAGCTGATCCTGAGCTGTCTGCTCGCCTTCTGTGCCGAGCCGAGCGTTGGCAAGATACGCAGCGATGCCGAACCCACCCACCGCTGCCACAAAACCGGCAAGCAGGATTGGGAGCACTAGACGGCGGGTCAGTGAGTGGTGTGACTTCAACTCGAGCCGCTCCGGTGCAAGCATCCGTTCGATGCTTCGAGGTCGGCGACAAGATCCAAGTCGAGTAGAACGCGGGCAGCCCGCAGACACGCCTGCTGAAGATCCCCATCGCCCCAACGGGAACTCTGCTCCTCCCACGAGAGAAGCTCCACCTCTGTGAGCAACACGGTCATCTCCTCGGCCGAGATACCCTCGCGAGCGGCCATGCTGCCGATGGTCGCCTCGGGATCGGTTGACAGCCGATCAAGCGCTGCATCCCAGGCGGTGCGCACCGCTGATGCGAGTTCCGGCCGGCGTTTCAGCACATCCGCACCGAAGCTCACGACATCAACGATCTCCCCCGGTATGTCGGCCGTCGTGAAGATCTGCTGAAACCCTTGGTCGCTCTCGAGTCCGATCGACACAGGCGGGAAGCTCACCGCGGCGGCGATCCCATCTGCCGACACCAGGCTGGGTATTTCTAGTTGGTCGGCGAGTACGAGATCGACGTCATCGAGCGTTAGACCGACCGCAGCCAACGCACGGGCGAGGATGAACGGTCCCAGAGGCTTCTCCGCAACCACAGTACGACCCGCCAGATCGGCAACGCCATCAATGTCGGGTGCGGCAACGATTACATCCGCACCATTCGAGAAGTCGGTTACCAACACGATCTCAGGCCGACGCGCTGTTTCTGATCGCACCTGCAGAACCTCGAGAACAGTTGTCGCCATGCCGTCGATCTGACCGCGGTCAAATGCAGCGACGACGTCACTGAGCGATGTGAAATCGACGATCTCTATCGAGACGCCCTGATCTGCGAACAGACCCTCCTGCTGGGCAACGTCCAACAAGTCGTAGCCGACCCAGAGATTGACGCCGATGCGAATTGGATCGTCCGCGGGCGCCCCAGGCGAGGTACAGGCAGCGGCCACGAGCGCAACCGCCGCTGCCGCGATGGCTACGCGCCGACCGAGAATGGTGCTAATAGTGTCCATCGTTGGCATGTCGGCAGTGTCGCGCTGTGGTCAAGGATTGACGGTGTGCCCCACGAAACCAGAAACGCCGGGCAACGGCACCGGGATCCCGGCTCAGACCGTTTGACGACCTCGGACGCTGCCCCCCAAGCCAATCAGTCGAACCAGAGGCACGATGACTCGAGGAATGAGTTGTGCGTCCGGTTGCTGTTCTGATCATCTCCGCCCAACATTGGACATTGCTTCACTGTGCTCGCAGGGACTTATCCATTGCCGGCGCTTTTGCCCAGGCTTCATACACAATGGCGTAAAACCGTTCCACGTCCAGAATGCGCGAAGGCATTGTGATGCGCGCCCCATCTCCTCGGTCCCCAACGACGATTGTGCCTGTTTCCAGATCGGCCACGGTGGAGCGAACCCATACCTGGGCGTCATCGAACAACTCGGGGTGTGAGATGTAGACGGCCGGCAGCAAGTCCCACAAGTAGTCCTTCGGTTCGAGATGCGGCCCCTGGCAAGTCAGCAGGTAGTTCCGCCAAACCTGATACGTTTGAGGATCGTGCTGCTCAACAGGGGCCAGCTCTTCCAGTCCGAATGGCGTCTGCAAACAAATGTGGGCATTCATCAAGATGAAGGGGCAGGCGGCATTGATCATGGCGAAAGCCGCCTCCGGGTCGCCTGACAGGTTTATTTCCGGTACGTGGTCCCAACCGGGAACGCCCAATGAGTGTAGATAGCCGCCCATACAGACGATCTGCTTCAGGTTGCCGAAGAAGCCGGGGTCCAGTTGGGCGGCGGCGTACAGATTGCCCACCGGCCCAAGGGCCAGCAACGTGATTTCGCCGGGGTGGGTGGCAGCAGTTTCGGCCAAGAAACGGGCCGCCTCAGTAGGAGGCTGAACCCGTTTCCCCGCACCGCGATAGAGCGGGATTTCTTCCCGACCATGATCGCGTAGAAATTGCTTCGTCGCTGGGTGAACTTGATCAATCGTCCCGTTGCCAAAGGTAGTGGTGACGCCCAGCAATTCGATATCGGGTCGGCCCAACAGATAGAGCAAGGTTTGACCGTCGTCAATCGGTCTTCCAGGCACGCCCGTGGTGTTGTCACAATCGCAGATGACTCGATGCATCATTGTTCGTTCCTCCGCTGGTACTAGCCAAGACCTTATCGCGTGGGAATTCGAGGGGCGGTTTATCCATCTCGACATCGGTTGCCGGGTCGCAATAGATGGTGAGTCTCGTGTTTCGGTCGGCGGTGCCCGCGGGTGTCCGCATGACAGCATATTTGGCGCTATCGCAGACTGATCGCCGGGGGAAGTCGACGGGCGTCGGAAATCCGAGCGAGCATTGACTAATCCCCCTATCTCTGGAGGGATTCTCCTGCTGGGCGCTACTGGGATCGAACCAGTGACCTCTGCCGTGTGAAAGCTCTTGGGGTCGTTTCGGCGCGCCCGGAAGGACGGGTGGTTTCGCAAGAATTCCCCGGTCAGAGCCGCTTTCTGATGCTCGTCATCTTTCGCTGTCTCGCGTCATTCTTCATCGTCTTGCGCACGCCATGTGCACGCGGCCGATATCGGGGGTATTGACCAGAGCCCTATTCCGACTACAATTATGGTCATGTCAAGAACCCTCCCCCTCTCCGAGGTCAAGGCCAAACTGTCAGAAGTTGTCGACGAGGTCGCAACCACCCAGGAACGGATCACAATCACCCGCAACGGGCGACCGGTTGCCGTTGTACTCAGCACAGACGATCTCGAGGCCATCGAAGAGACCCTGGCCATCCTCTCAGATCCGGCGGCCATGCGCGAGATCCAACAAGGTCGGGCGGCCATCGCCAGTGGTGACGTCGTCACCAAGGACGAGATCGAGACACTGCGTACCCAACTCCGCTCCATGACGGCGTGACAGAAGCGCCTTGGGATCTGGTCGTTGCCAGACCGGCCCGAAGATCCATTGATCGACTCCCCGAGAAGATCGCCCTCGCAGTCCTTGACTACCTCGTCGGTCCCCTACTCGAGAACCCACAACGAGTGGGCAAACCATTGCGAGGTGACCTAGCAGGCCTTCACTCCGCACGAGTCGGCGCATATCGCATCGTCTATGAGATCGACCAGACCAGCCGGACAGCCCGGGTCATCTACATCGACCATCGCGCAGACATCTACCGACCCCGATAGCTCGCCCAGTAATGGATATATGGGGGTCATCCGCCCGGCCCACCAGCGAACGACACAACTGAGGGTGTTCAACTCGCCGAGCGCGCAAGTGCCTGATTGATACTGGTGGCATGTGTTGCGGTGGTTCCGTAGCGTTTGGGTGATCTGGCTGGGCGGCTCTTCAAGTGCCTGCTGCCCCTTTGGGGTTGGCTTTCTAACGAGCTGCTTGCTGGCCGGTTACCCGACTGGGGTGTGGCTCGAAAGAGGCGAGAACACAATCAACCCGAATCAGGAGTGCCCACCTCGGTCAACCGTCTATGAGGAAGGCATTGTCATGACCATGATCGGTATCGATCCGCACAAAGCCACCCACACTGCAGTGGCGATCGACGACTGAAGCATCCCGGGTTTGGTGCACTCTCGGTTATGTGTGATCGGTCGGTTGACCGTCGCGGGTTTTGGCATGGTATTCGGCTTCGTGTTCGACGGGGGGTCTGCGGCCGAGTCGATGCATGAGACGATGATTGTTGAACCAGTCGACC
>JAAETI010000438.1 GCA_024228555.1 bacterium
GTGCCGATCCCGGGTGGTCTCCGAAATGTGCGATATCGCGGCAGAATTGTTGTTCTAGGACGGGCAGGGAGGCGGCGCTAAAGCGATCACCTATGGTCCATACCCCCGATTGGGCTACTCGTCTAGAACATGGTCGTGGGCAACCTCGCCGGTAGCGGGATCGATCGGCCTGTGCCTTGCCGACGAGGACTTCTAGGATATGACGGACATGAATAGGGCGATCGTATGGCTGACTGTCGTTGTTGCCGCCGTGGTAGTGGCCATTGTCGCGTGGTGGTGGGTCGACAAGGAGGAGCCGCCGCCGCTGGGTCCGATCGCATTCGAGACTGCCGTTCCGGATCCAACGTCTGCTGAACTCGTGCCTGAAGCGCATTGCAGCCCATCGGTTCCCGGGTGGACTGCGTCGGGGGAGAACGAAATGTCACAGGCGGAATTGGTCGCTTGGTATTCCGACCGTTTCGGCCCGGTCAACGATCAAGTCACCGAGTTCATCAACGAGGCTCTCAACTCGCCCGGGCCTGGATATCGCGGACCTAGGACGTTGGTGTTGGATGATCTCCAGGTCATCTACGGCACCCTTGACAATGGCAGCACATGGTTTGCGGTCCGTACCTACGAATCGGTAAGCCATCTGTGCCCGCCTCGAGACACCGACGTCTGGGACCCAGAGCAAGTCACGGCGTGGTCATACGAAGGTGTCTGTGGGCAGGTGATCCGCTTCTACGGTGTCGAGTTCGGCACACGCGGCTACGGGACGAACGCCAGCGATCGAAACCAAGCCACTCTCGCCGAGCCTCCCGAAGGCTGGGAAGTTCTCCCTTACCCGAACGGGCGCAGCGTCTCATGGTCACTCGAGGACCCAAGCCGCATCTACGCCAACCCAGGCGACGGCAACTGGTACGAATACAACCGCGACAACCTCTGCTACCTCGACTGAGACATCGCCACAACGAGTATTCGGTGGACCGAGCGGCGATGTGAGCGCCGATCGGGTGCACTCTCTGAGATGCGTCTTGTCACAACGTACGGAGTTATCGGATGGTTCCGTCACGGTCTTGGGGTTGGGCGTCCGAGTAGGTCATGGGGGCGTCTTTGGTCTGCTGTTCTGCATTGGTCGTTGGCGATGGTGCTGATACCGATATCGCCGTTGACGCGCCCCGATAGGGCTGGGGCGTCTAGGGGTTCCGGATCTCCAAAACAGTCGCGGAGCCAATGAGTTCTTTCGCTACCCCAGTAGCGCAACATGGTGAACTCCTGATCGTCGGTGGCGATCACATATCCCCCGGTGGTAATGAGACCTGCCCAACTCAAGTGAACCGCATCGAACGATTCAGCCACCTGCGAATAGTCCGGCAGCACATGGCCAGACAACCGAGCGACAGCTGCATTCTGGTTCGGGAGCTCCAGGAGCCCAGGCCTGGCGATGACCTGATTCGGGCCTGGCAGCTCCCTGCCGCTTCGTCGACGATCGTTCGCCCGATTCTCACGCGACGACCTCCGGATCTTGATCCGATGGGTGTCCGGCTTTCCAGCGCGGACCCCCATCGTTGGTCTAGTTCGATTCGGTGGGTAGATCCAACTCCGATCGTGGCTGTTCGCCTTCGGGTGGAGCGAGCTCTTCGAACAGAGCCCGGTATTCTTCGTCGGATAGCGGCTCGGCCGTATCGTTGCCCTCCCTCAGATCGATCAGCCATGTGCCGCCGCCCTTGAGTAGGGGGCCTTCGGCGCCTGGTCCCGCCGTCAGGTTGGTTGTCTCTGAGACAACCAACCTGACGGTCTCTTCGCTACTCAGTTTCTCGGGGCGGTAGATGATTTCGCTGGGTATCCCGTCGGGCCACCAGATCAGTTCGCCGGCCGAGTCGATGGGACCGACTCCGTTGATCTGTGTTACGGACTCTTCGCTTGAGATTTCGTACGGTCCGAGGATCCCGCTGCCTGGGAAATAGACGGCTAGAGAGCCGACTTCCTTCGCTACAGCCTCGTCGAATAGGACAACGATCGCCCAGTCGCCCCAGGAATCGGCTCCTACTTTCTCGCGCGCTTGGGCAGGCAGTTCGTCGAGGAACTGGGGAAGCTGGCGCGACCGATCATCCAGGCTCGCGTACCACTCGGCGAACTCGCGCTCGCTGTCAACCGCGGCGCCCTCGGAGAGCGCTGTCAACCGCGGCGCGTCAGGTTCGGCCGTCCCCTTCATCCTCGCCTCTAAGACCGCAGCCCATTCCGCGGCGTACGCGACGAGGGCATCGGCTCGGCTCTCGCCTTCGCGCTTAACCCAATCGAGCTCGGTGAGCACCAGCTCGGAGGTGCCCCCGACAGGGCGGAAGTCGGTGGCTGGGTCGAGCGCGACTCGAAATTGCCACGGCCAGGTGGCCTGCTCCTTTGGGTCTGAGAAGTAGGCTCGGGTCAGACCGATCACGTATCGACTTCCCTTCTCGGCCGACACTTCCCGTGGGATTGAGATGTCAATGGTGGCCCCAGCCTCCGGCAGGCCGAGGTTGGCCTTCTCTCCTCCGACGATGGTGTAGTCGCCTCGGTCCCAAAGGACGTCGTTGATTGTGGCGCTCCACAGGTTGTTCGAGTCAAACCTGCTGTCGGTTTTGACTTCGCCGTCGACCGTCACGTCCACAACTGCGTGGATGACCATGTTCTGCAGGCTCTCTGGAGAATCGTCGGTGATTCGGTATTGCTGCGTAATCGAATAGACGACCGCGGCACAGGCCAATGCAACGCCGAGTACCGCGATACCGACTGTCCGTAGTGTCTTCTGTGTCATCAGTTCTTCTCCGAATAGTCGCATCTCAGTTCCCGTCCCACATAACTCGGGTCCTGTCGATCTTGACATATTGTGGATACCAACTGCCATCTATCGACTTCTCCATGCGGTTGTACACAACAACCCTGGCAAGGACGACGCGATAGAGGCCGGCTCCGACCTTCTGGGAGACCGTCGCTGTCCCGTAGTTCCAGTTCGCCGACGGATACCGTGTCACATTCTTGGCGTACCACCCTCCAACAGCCGAAGTGTTCGAGAGTTTTCCGCAACTGCTCCCGTCATGTTCGTGCAGCTGGTATTTGGCTGTGATTTGGATGTGGCCACGGTCACTCGAATACTGCTTTTTGTAGTTGGCCCGACCCCATACCTCGCCACCGAGGCGCGCTGTTATGAACGTATCAGCGAACACGGCAGTGTTCGACGCCGACCCTTTGAAGGCTGCGTACCAGGGTGATCCGTCGGCACCACCCCCGCTCGTTGAACCGTAGAAGTTGGACACGTTCTGGGTTCGCCAATAGGATCGGTGCGCGCCCCATCCAGAGTCCGAATCGTCCTCCTCAAATGACGAGTTCGCGGTCATCGTCTCGAATCCCGAGATCGACTCATTCTGAGCCGTTATGGCAGCTTCGTCATCGTTCGACAGGGAAGCGCGCCCGAGTCCTTGACCGACACACGTTGCCATCGTTGGAGGGTCAGAACTCGGAGATGCGGCATCTTCTTCACCCACGTGGCCGAGCCCAAAGCCGTGACCCCATTCGTGCGCGGAGACCGCGGCCATGAACCCCGAGGAGGTCTGATACTCGGCCAACTTATCGATGTTGAAAGTGATGTTGTGCGCCCACGGGAAGCAGTCAGTAGTGGCGTTCGTAGACGAGCCCAAGCTCGCCCACCGCGCAGTCCACAACGTTCCACTGTTGGATAGGAGATAACCGCCCGACCACTTCTCAACGTCGTACATCCAAGCATCGAATCCTTGGTCGAACTCCGTCTTGAGACCGGGGCTATTGTTCCACGTGCTCGCGGAGCCCCACTGGTACCTCGATGCGTTGAGATCGCCGCACATACCTGTCTGGCCATACTCGGTATGCGCCGTGTTCGTGGCGTCGGCAGGAGAGGCCGTAATCAGGCTGCAGAGCATCACCATCACGAGCAAGACTGCACCCGTTCTAGTGACTCTCCCCAGCTGGACCGGCCCCATCCCGGCGTGCCGTAACCTAGTCGTCACTTGCTGCCCCCCTTCGAGGTAGCTGATGCCGGTGCCCGGCACCTACTAGGGAGCAATATGGTCCACCCTTAGGCACCGTTGTTAGGGCCCAATGGCCCGAAGTGGGCTAAATGGCAGGGACTTTCTCACTAGTCACCAGCTGTTTTGGCCGGAACCGGACAGAATCAGTACGTGATCCAACTTGACTTACGTCTGTTTTGCGAGAACACCCTCTACGTCGCTTCCTGGGTGGTGGTCTATCGACGGATTGAGCGGCGGCTCCGCAGGACTGCCTTCACTCGTAGTCGGGGGACCAGGTTGGCAACACCGTCTTCCGCCGAGGCCGAGCTTTGATCGCACGCTCGATACCGGCGTCTCCGATTCCTTCCACGGGCCGGGTGGTCTCACAAGGCGGCTTTGGGTTGAAACCGTTGCGCTTCATCCATTAACGGTACGACAGGACTCCGGCCCTCATCCCGCTTGAGCGGGGTTGCCCCCGTGAGCAAGGCGTCGCTGGAACTCGACCCCGAGGAGCAAGGCCTATGCATACTGAGTGAGAGGGTCCTGCGGGGCCCTCTCACTCAACTACGCTTTGGGTGGTGCCGATGGTGGGCAATTGCGCAGTACACAGCTTGCGACGCCGTCAACGGAACGTCCGAGAGATTCGTCTCCCGAGTCGGTACCTGCGCACCAGCGACAGGAACGCAGGGAACCGGCCGCCACGTCAGAGTTCAGAAGTGCTGCTACGACTCGACCCGATGAAGGTTATCCAATCAACCCGGGCCATCCGGAAGCCGCGTGGGAGCGGTCCACGCACCACCCATAACACCGGCCACCCCGCGCGCTATCGAGCACCCCCAGGCGAGAGATAACCGGCACTCGGCGCTCCCCTACCGATATCTTGATGGCCACCCTTCGCGGTCGCGAAATCGAGTGACGCCTGATGACGCTTCCACTGTCAGTTTTGCGACGGTGCACAGATCCGGTGTGGGATATCACCGGGGTGCGTCA
>JAAETI010000439.1 GCA_024228555.1 bacterium
AGATACACACGCGCCTTTTCCTTGAGCGCATCCACCTGGTCGCCCCCGGAGGTGCGCAGGTACTCGTCGATGATTTCACTGGCCGAAACCGGGTCGCCCACCTTGGTGTACAGGCGCACCAGGAGGCCGGTCTCGCGTTCATTGGCCGTGCCGGCCAGCAGTTTCTCTTCCAACTCGATGGCGATGTCTGCCAGGGAACCCAGACGCGAGGCCACGGTCATCAGGCGATCCTCCACGTAGCGTCGGCGGGAGAGAGCCTTGATGCGAGTCCAAAGCTCCATCCAGGAAATCAGGGCTTGCTCTTCGTTGTCCACCTCCGAGTAGAGCCAAGCCAAGTGCATGGCCAGGTCCTCACCCGACTCGGCGGCGCCGCGTACTTCGACCACGCCCTCGAGAACCTCGACGGCTTTGTCCAAGCGGCCCAGACGTTCCCAAGCCTCCGCCAAGTCCAGGCGCGCCGGCTCATCGGGTGCCGCCAATTCGGCGAGTTGATCGAGGGCCGCCTCAGCCAGGTCCAGGCGTCCGCGCTCCTGGTGCAAGGAGAACAGGGACAAGCATGCGGCAAGATGCCCGTGACGCCTTTCGATGGCGCGCTCCGCGGCGGAGATCGCCAGATCATCCAGGCCCAGGTTGGAAAGGATCGCGAAACCGAGCAGCAAGGTTTGCTCGTCGAAGACGCCGGTGGAGCTGTCCTCACCTTCCACGAAGCTGGACCAGATCTCCTCGGCGGCGGCCTGGTCTCCGCGTTCTAGATAGAAGCGGCTCAAGCCTTCGCGCCAGCTCAGGCGGGCAGGTTCGGCGGCGATGCGCTCCCGGTAGGCGGCGGTCATCTCGTCGAAGCGATCGTCCTCCCGGTAGATTTCGATCAGCTTGCGCTGGGTGGCCGCAGCCAGCTCGGCGGTCTTGCCGATCAGGGTTTCGTCGGTGTTGCCCGCGCTATCGAAGGGTGCGATGGCCTCGTCGATGCGGCCTTCTTCA
>JAAETI010000440.1 GCA_024228555.1 bacterium
ACGCCGGTTACCGCGGTCGCCGATCCGTGATTCTGGAGTGCTGTTGTCGGACGGGTTGGTGACAGGATGGCGGTTGTCCTGGATTGTTTGTAGCGCGTTCTTGGCGTCTGGTGGTTTCACTTGTGAAGGGAGACCAGCGAGTGAGCGACCAAGATGCGGAGTTCAGAGCCTTCGTGGGCGAGGCCGAACCCCGCTTGCGTCGCGCCTACATCGGTGTTGTCGGGGTGGATGGCGTGCCTGATGCTGTTGCCGAGGCTCTTGCGTACGGGTGGGAGCACTGGGCCAGGGTCTCGATGCTAGACAACCCCGTCGGTTACCTGTTCCGAGTCGGGCAATCTCGCATACGGCAACGGAAGCGTCCCCGGTTGTTCATGGAGCAGCCGGCTCGCATCCCCGAGGTCGAGCCCCAGCTGGCCAGTGCACTGATGAGCCTCCCGGCGTCTCAGCGGACTGCGGTGTGGCTCGCGCACGGGTGCGGTTGGTCGCATGCCGAGGTAGCGGCCGTTCTCGATGTCACAACCTCGACGGTGTCAACCCATGTGGCCCGTGCGCTGGCAAGGCTGCGATCAGAGCTTGGAGTTGAAACCGATGCTTGACCTCGAAGACCAGATTCGCCGAGTCGCTGACGCAGCGTTCGAGCAGACGTCACCGGTGATCGTCGACCTCCCGCCTGCCACGAGGAGCGGGCGAACAGGCCTCCGAATCGCCATGGCAGCGGCGGCCGCGGTGGTCATCGGCGGCACGGCTATCGCAGCACTTAGAGCAACCGATCGTCTATCGACTACTGACCGTCAGGACCTCGAACTTGTCGGTGAGTCACCCGAGTTCGACTATCGCTCACGCCCCCTCGATCTCAATCTCGATGAAGCAATCGGACTATCGACCCAAGAACGGGTCAGTTCGATCGGGCCAGTCTTGAGGTTTGATCTGGACGCCTTGCCTGAGGGGTGGTCCGCCGAACAGACCTTTGCGACGACCATCGGGATTCCTGGTCGGCCAAGCGCGAGCTACTGGCAACAGGTGGCCGTCACCTTGCCCGACAGGACCGATCTTGTCTTGAACATCAGCGGGCCCCTAAGCCCGAACTCCATCGATCCTGACCTGACTCTGAGTATTGATGGCGAATCAATCGAAGTCCGGGGTCAGCCGGCGAGAGTCAATCGTGGTCACCTGCAGTGGATTGAGCAGGATCAGATCCTCGTCGATCTGGTCAGAGGGCCAAAGAGCAGCCCCTTCGGCGCCGATGTCTCCGATGAGATGTTCACTCTGGCGAGCCAACTAGAGCCGTTTGTCGCTCAACTGGCCTGGGACGGCGGTGACGAGATGGCAACCCCGGTAGGGCCATCCCGACTCGACGCCGTACCGCTACTCTCGGGCGCCCTGGCCGGTACCGCATGGCGAGTGGCAGCCGACGGATCGGATCTCCAACTCCTAGTCGGCGACCAAGCTCAATTCGTTGGCAACACTGGACGGACGGTTCCAGACGATGGCGAGATGATCCATTACTCGGTGATGCCTCTGGCGGTGCCAGGCGGCGCCATCATCTTCGGCCGGTCTCCGGACACAGTCAAACATGTACGGCTGGATCTTCTCAACGCCACTGTGGACCTTCCCATCGTGGCCTTCGACGATCAGCAAATAGCGTTCGCCGTGCCAATCAGCGACCTCCTCGACCCGGTCACCCTCAGCTTTCTAGGAGAGAACGAAACGGTCCTGGCCACGATCCCGCTCAGCAACATGCCTCCCTACCTTGGTGGGGCGGTCGGCTCGAGCGCTGCAATCACCTCCGGATGACAGCTGGCGGCCTGACCGCCCCGCCGGCCACGCATAATGCTCAAAGCGGACGCCGCAGCCACGCCCGAGGACGGCACGTATGCCCTGATCGACAACGCTCCTCGGCTAGTCCTGAGGGAACCTGGCCCGTCTGGGACCAGGATCGGCGCTGGCCACCGTCGGTCCGAGCGGCACATTATGCGTGGCACGTTTCTTCGCTGTGAGTAGTCCAGGTACTCGGGTTCGCCGGCTCCGGCGCGGGCGAGATCGTGATGCCCGAGTGGCGTTATCGAGCGGGCCCAATGAGGCGGGTCAGCCAGATGGCCGAGGCCGAGCGGTTGCCGCCTTTTGCGGCCATCGTCGACGGGTAAGACGCATGAAATGTGCGCTTCCTTGCCGTTATGGAAGCCGGCCACCCAATCAGCTGTTTGCTGGTGGA
>JAAETI010000441.1 GCA_024228555.1 bacterium
CACCATCGTCACCGCCAACAACCAGAACCCGAACAAGAGCGACTCCGGCACCGTCACTGTCGGCTCGAACGGCATCCTCGAACTCGAATTTGGTAACAGTGCCTCGTTCAAGACCGCCATCAACTACATCGAAGCCACACCCACGGGCGGAGGCGGCGGCACAACAACAACCACGACGACCACGTCAACAAGCACAACGACGACTCAGCCCACGACGACGACGACTTCGTCGACTACTACGACTACGGCGCCTCCGGGTTCGGGGTCGTTGAAGGTGAACTTCGGTTACAACCTGTCTGGTTGGGATACCGACATGGGCGCCGACTACACGACGACGGCCGGGTACGGGTGGGACGACACGCAACCAGCAGCGTGCTTCCAACGCAACGGGGCTACCACCAAGGAGGACACGATCTGTCGCGCTGAAACGCGCTGGTATTCGGGGCCAGGCTGGACCTACGCGTCAGCCACGTGGAAGGCCGACCTCGCACCCGGCGCCTACGACGTGACCGTCGGCTGGGGTGACACCGCGCTCAACACGACCAACAAGGTCGTCGCTAACGGTGTCACTATCGTCAACGGCAACAACCAGAACCAGAACAAGAGCGACTCCGGCACCGTCACTGTCGGCTCGAACGGCATCCTCGAACTCGAATTTGGTAACAGTGCCTCGTTCAAGACCGCCATCAACTACATCGAAGCCATCCCAACATCAGGAACACAATCGATACCCGAACCCGACACAAGCCTCGGTGCCGCATCGACCGTGACCTCATACACAAAGCACTACACCCTCGGCGGCGTCACATTCGCCACCAAAACCAACGGAGTAGTCACCTACCTCACAGCCGACCACCTCGGCTCCGCCACCCTGTCCCACAACACAGGCACCGGAAACACAGCAACAGCCACCTACTACCCATCCGGAGCACAACGAACCACAACGGGCGTACTGGGAACCGAGCGAACCTACACCGGGCAAATCAACGACCCCAACACAGGGCTCATGTACTACAACGCCCGCTACTACGACCCCACCGCAGGCAGATTCACACAAGCCGACACCATCCTCGATGGACTCAACCGCTACACCTACGTCCACAACAACCCAATGCGCTACACCGATCCGACAGGCCACGGTGACTGGGGAGTGCCCAGCCTCGGCGAGATCGGTGAAGCCCTTGGCGGAGCCCTCGGCGACGGACTCGACGCCGTAACCGATACCATCGACGAAGTCATTGATGGGGCAATAGACGCAGGCCAAGACGCAATCGACATACCCAGCCCAGGCGAAATCTACCAAGCCGGCAAGGACCACCTCTCTTGCACATTCAAGAACTTCGGCGGTGCAGGTGCAGTCATGAACTGCCTGGTCATACCACGGGTTCAACAGTGCCAACAGTTGGCAGCACAAAGCGGCTACGGCTACGCATCAGGCTACTGCGGAACACAACTTGCAATCGAAGCCGCAGCAACCAGAGGAACAGGCGGAGCATTCACCGCAATCCTCAGCCGCTCAGCCGCAGGCACCGCCGCCCTAGCACGAGTCGCCACGTTTACAGGTCGAATCCGAGCAGCAATAGACGACGTGGTCGCACGACTCGGTTTTGCCCCAAACACGACTCTAGGGAGGTTCCCGACCACGGCGGACGAGATGACTGAGATGCTGGGGGTGGAGAGCGTGCAGACCACTACGATTCAGAACACGCCGAGAACTCGTTGGTACCCCAACGAGCGGACGCGCATCACGATGGAGAGTCATCCCCTTGACTCCGGCTACAACCCACGGCACCACGATCCGCACTTCCATGTGGAGATTCGTCCTGACGCAACGACGGGCTGGAACAACCCCGCGGTGGTGAAAGTCCAGCCGCCCGGGTACACGCCCGGATCTGGCACAGGCTTCCTCCCAGAGGAAGCGTTCCCGGGATGAGTACGTTGAACGTGGTCAGGGCCTTGGGCGACGCGGTCGTACTGTCATATGAGCGCACGTTCGACCGTCTGGTGGTAGCGCTTCGGCTCTGGGATGAGAGTTCTGTCTCGCTGGTGGCCGCGGGAGTCGGGTTTCTTGAAGATATCGGGACGTGGGAGTGCGATGGGGTTGTTCGCATCGAGTCCCTGGACCGAGTCGACAGGCTGGGATACGGAATCGTGGACACGGACTTGATACCAACGCTTCAATTCGCCGCTAGCAGCCTTGTGCTGGTTGATGCAGATGGGCGGGAGGAGCGTCTTTCGGACTAGTTGATTGGGTGCCCCAGGAACGACATCTGGGACGGCGATCGAACCGATGTGGGCGCAGGCTCCCAGTCGTGGGTTCCTTGGCGGCTGGAGTCGTGCGGACACGCTGAAGCCGGGGACAGTGATCGACCGCTATGGCGGTGAGACTGGTCGGTTCTTCTCGCCGCAGGGGACGCCGCTTGACGCTCGTGCCCTACCGACGGGATCGGGCCCGCTCAACACATACGAGGTTCTGAAGCCCCTTCGATGAGGCAGCCAGAAAGCTCGCCGATGCCTGGCC
>JAAETI010000442.1 GCA_024228555.1 bacterium
TCACCGGTAGAGTAGGAGAGAGGGCGACACCGAGGTGTGACCCACTCTCCCCTCGTCGAACCGGACAAGCGGATTTCCCGCATCCGGCTCTCCTGGAGACTTTCGCCTCAGGCATGCACAGGCAGTTGCACGGTGGCCCCCTTCACAGATACAGCAGCCCAAAACGTTCGAGTTGCTCATAGAAGGTGACTCCCTTCGGCGGTCGGAAGGGCCGTTGGCTGCGCCGTCTCAGATGCTGCGTGAGACGGTAACGAACGTACGCGTTGATGTCACGGAACCCTCTGCGGGGATGCCCAAAGTCGAAGTAGTTCCGCCAGCCTTCCAGGTGCCGGTTCAGCTCCTCAATCAGTCGCGGGATCGGCTTGAAGCACTGTCGATGATTGGTCATCTCGTGCAGCTTCCCCCGCTCCCTGTTGAGTGCCTTCGCCGACGGGGCCACATGCAAATACCGCCACCCGCGCCCTTCCAGGTCGTCGTGGTAGCGAAACGTGAAGCCCAGAAAGTCCAGACTCGCTCCTTGTTCCTTCAGGTTGACCACCCGCGTCTTGTCCCGATTGATCTCCAACCCGAGCCAGCCCTCGAGTTTCGACTCCACCCAGCCCGTCAGGCCATCACCTTGGTAGCGCGCCAGCACGACAAAGTCATCGGCGTAACGCACCAGCTTGGCTCCCGCCCACTGGGCCGGACCATCAGCTCGATGAAACAGCTTGTCGA
>JAAETI010000443.1 GCA_024228555.1 bacterium
AGTGGGCCGAACTCCACACCGCAATCGCCCGAACGACTACCGCCTTGGCGACCCTCTACGAACCCGACCAGTTCAACTACGCGTTCTTGATGAACATCGACAACCAAGTACACCTCCACGTCGTCCCCCGCTACCAGACAAACAGAAGCTGGCACGGCCTCGAGTTCCAGGATCCCAACTGGGGTCGAGCGTTCGGTCACGAGATCCAACTCCTAGAACCCGACAAGATCAGGGCCATGGCCGACGAGATCCGCTTGGTCTTCCCGCAAACCGGCCCCACCTGAGCGACACCCCCACCCCAGCCTGCCCCTAGTGGCCCGCCCATGATCCCGCCGCGGCACTGCCCCCAATCGGCAGTGTCGCGGTGACCGAAACCTCTCCCGAGTGGGGGACGCCGGCGTGGGATTGTTGTGTTGTGGATCCAATTCACGAGGACGAAGTCGACACATCCGAACAGGTTGTCCGTTCTCTTCTCGCGTCCCAGTGCCCACCATGGGCCGACCGGCCCCTCACCCCCCTTGCCAACACCGGCACGAGCAACGCTCTCTGGCGTATTCACGCAGCCCACGGACCCGACAGCATCGTTCGCCTCCCCCGGACACCTGGCGCGGAGCCCCCCATCCTGGTTGAGCACCAGCTTCTCCCCCCACTTGCCCTCTCCCCGCTCAGCCGGTCACTGGAGCTGCCGGCCCTGGTCCACGCCGGCCAACCCGACAACTCCTTCCCTCTCCATTGGGCCGTGCTCGCCTGGATCGAAGGCGAAGACGCATGGACGGCGCGCCACAAGCTCCAACGATCCGAGGAAGCGCTGGCCCACCAACTCGCCGAGACAGTGCAGCTCGTTGGTTCACTCACCGACCTGCCGGCTCCACAACGCCAACCCGGAGACCGAGGCGGGCCCCTGGTCCCGCTCATTGACCGGCTACACCGATGGCTCGAGGACCCCTTGTGGTCCGCCGACGACCTCATCGACACCAACGCCGTCCGCCGCTGCGTAGACCAATCAGCAGAAGCCGCACACGAGACCCCGACCCAAGCTTTCGTTCACGGCGACCTGATCCCTGGCAACGTCCTCACCAACCACGGACAGCTATCAGCAATCATCGATTGGGGTACAGCCGGCTACGGCGACAGCGCTCAAGACCTGACACCCGCCTGGTCCATCCTCAGCGACCGCACTCGCCGAGACTTCCAGGCCGCGGTCGGGGCCAACGACCCCACCTGGTTCCGCGGCAAGCTGTTGGCCCTCGAACAAGCCGTCGGCGGCGTGCTCTACTACGTCCCCAGGAAACACCCGTTGGGCGACGTCATGACAAGAACACTCTCACGCATCCTCACCGACAGCTGATGCTTCGAGGGTGACCCACCCGGCATGAGATCTGGTG
>JAAETI010000444.1 GCA_024228555.1 bacterium
AAGAGAGAAAACAAGACATCTCCATATGATACAAATTGTTTGTCATCGTCTGAACGCATGTCAAGAATTTTTTGACTCAGCGCATATTCTTCTGGACAAACTGGCTAAGTTGTGGGAACTCTGCTCACAAACACGTCGAGTCTGATTGAGAGAGATACGACAGAGTTAGGAGGGACATGAACGATGGATCAGAGAACGAATCAACCAGAAGAGCGTACTCCGAGCCTGGTTCAGATCGAGGCTAGTTGGAGTGGCACAGAATTTGCCGGGATCGAGTTCGGTGATGCTCGGCTGAATGCCCGGTTGTTGACCGTGAGTGATGCCCTGGCGGCTCAACCCCAGGCTCCGATTAATCAGGCGTGTCAGGGGTGGGCAGCGACCAAAGGGGCGTACCGGCTGTTTCAGAATGAGAAGGTGGAACCAGAACTGATTCTCTTGCCGCATCAGCAACAGACCCAGGACCGGATGCGTGCGTATCCGCTGGTCTTAGCGGTGCAAGATACGACCCTGCTTGATTATACGACGCATCTGGTAACTCAGGGCCTCGGCCCGATTGGGACGGTGTCTCAGGATCTGTGGGGCCTAGTGATGCATACGACGATGGCCTTCACCCCGCAGGGTCTGCCCTTAGGTATTCTGAGCCAGGACATCTGGGCGCGGGATGCGGTCGCCCAGAACGGCTCGGACACGCGGAAACAACGCCCGATCGAAGCGAAAGAGAGTTATAAATGGGTGACCGCTCTTCGGGAGACCGCGGCGTTGACACCTGAAGGTGTTGAGGTGGTCAGTGTGGGGGACCGTGAGGCGGATGTGTATGAGGTGTTTCAAGAAGCCCAGGCCCTCCAGACCAAGGTGTTGGTGCGAGCGACGCAGGATCGAACCCTGCTCGACAACGGAACCTTGAAGCCCTACATGAAACGTCAGTCCGCCGCGGGGTATCTAACCGTGGAGGTGCCCGCGCGCGTGAACCGGCCGGCCCGAACCGCCACGGTTGAAGTCCGACTGGGCACGGTGACGTTGAAACCGCCGTATCGGCCAAAGGCATGGGATCAGCAGCTCACGCCCCTCACGGTGGATGTGGTCTGGGTTCATGAGCTCAATCCGCCCGATGGCGTGGATGAGCCACTGGACTGGTTGTTGCTGACCAATGTCCCGGTGGCGTCGTTCGAAGACGCGATCGAACGAGTGCGGTGGTACAAGGTGCGCTGGCAGATTGAGGTCTGGCACAAGGTGTTGAAGTCCGGCTGCCAGGTTGAAGCCTGTCAGTTGGAATCGGGGGATCGCTTGATCCGGTTTCTCACCGTGAAGAGTGTGATTGCGTGGAAATTATTCTGGCTGGTCCACCTCAATCGAGCACAGCCGGACGCCCCATGCACCGTGATCATGACGGAACACGAATGGCAGGCGTTGTATGCGACCATTCATGAGACGCTCGACCAGCCAGATGAGGTGCCGACCGTCCGCGAGGCGATGCATTGGGTCGCTCAATTGGGCGGATTTTTAGGGCGAAAGGGGGATGGCGAACCTGGTGTGACGGTGCTGTGGCGTGGATGGCAGCGG
>JAAETI010000445.1 GCA_024228555.1 bacterium
GAACACACCACCGATACCGCCGGCTACACCGACCTCATCTTCGGCCTCTTCGACCTGTGCGGACTGCGCTTCTCCCCCCGCATCAAAGACCTCGGCGACCAACGACTCTGGCGACTACCGCAAACGCAAACCAACGGGGCCGCCGCCGACCTTCTCCGCCACCGCATCCGACCCGAGCGCATCATCGAACGCTGGGACGACATGCTGCGAGTCGCAGCCACGATCCGTCATGGCCATGTCCCAGCATCACTACTAATAGCGCGACTCCAAGGATCAGCAAGCCAGAACAAACTCACCCAAGCAATCCAGGAATATGGCCGTATCATCAAGACCATCTCGATCGCCCGATATCTCGCAGACGAGGAACACCGTCGGCGAATACACACTCAACTCAACAAGGGCGAATCAATCCACGCCCTCCGCAACGCAATTCGCTACGCAAACGCCAGGCAGATCCGCCGTCGTGACAACGCCGACCAGGATCTCGAAGGCGAATGCCTGACCCTCATCACCAACGCCGTCCTGTGCTGGAACACCATCTACACCCAGGTCGCCCTAAGCCACATCGAGCAAGAACAACAGGCACCAGTATCGTCAGACCTCGTCGCTCGGCTGTCGCCCACCGGACACAAGCACATCAACTTCCTCGGACGATACGAGTTCTCCGAACCAGCCAACCCATTCGCTGGACCACTCAGACCACTTCACATCTGAACCGCCCGATTTCGTCCATTTGATACGCCTACCCCGACAACAAATCCTTTGCTCAGCTAGACCTTGCCGCTGAGGCTGGCGGAGCTGACGCGATGATCCCGTGGGCGGTTTCATCCTCCCCCTCTCGATCCAGCCTCTCCCTTCGGTCGAGGCGAACTCACTTCGTGAGTTCGTTTGGCTCCGCTCTCCCACCAGGGGAGAGCTACAAGAGGGCCGCCGGGCCATGCGGTGCTGCGTCTTCCCCCTCACGATCCAACACCTCCCATCGGTCGAGGCGAACTCACTTCGTGAGTTCGTTTGGCTCCGCTCTCCCACCAGGGGAGAGCTACAAGAACCACACACCACAGGGCCAGGCCCCATCGGTCGAGGCGAACTCACTTCGTGAGTTCGTTTGGCTCCGCTCTCCCACCAGGGGAGAGCTACGAGAACCAGGCACTACAGGGTCATGTCCATCCACCGGCCGACCGGTTGTGCAACCTCAGCCGGCCCTCGCCATCGCCATCCGGGCGGATGTTCGGATGGCTCCGATCAGGATCAGAATCGCGGCTGCGGTTGCGAAGTTGGCCAGCCATTCGTAGCCGACTGCCGTCTTGACGAACCCTGAGGAGAAGGCGGCCGTTGCCCCGAGCAGGCTCATCATCACATCGGCCAGGCCCTGGGCGTCGACCCGTTGCGATTCGGGAAGGCTCTCGGTGAGGAGTGCTGAACCGGCGATGAGAGCGACGCTCCAGCCAATGCCGAGTAGGAACAGTCCGGTGAACATCAGGGCGGGCACGTAGCCGGCGATGACTACTCCCACCGTTCCGGCGCCGAGGATGAGGGCGCCCACCTGGAGCGAGCGGATGCGGCCGAAGCGGTCTGCCCAGCGGCCGATGAGGGGGGCGAGTCCGAACATGCCAAATACGTGGACGGCGATCACGAGGGTGGATAGCTCGGCGTGGCCGTGGTCCTTCATGTGGAGGGGGGTCATCACCATCACAGCAACCATCGCCATTTGGCTGACGGCCATGGCAACGATGGCGAGGCGGGCTTGCAGGTTCGGCCAGACGAGGCGCAGGGTGCGCACGGCGCCGTGGATCGGGTTGTGGCCGGGGGCGTCCGGGTCGATGCCGCCGGCGACCTCGAGCGGGTCGGGGCGGAGCCACGTGTTGATGATGAACCCGGCCGCAGCGAAGCCGATGCCACCAAGCAGAGCAGGGGTCACCCATTCGTTAGCACCGAGGCTGGTGCCGATGCGGTTGACCCAGGCTGCAGAGGGTGAGCCGACTACGGCACCGACGGTGCCAACCCACACGACGAGTGCGATGGAGCGGGCTCGCTTGTCCTCATCGGCAAGGTCCGCGGCCACGAAACGGTTCTGCAGGTTGGATGTGTTGCCAACACCCATGGCCGCCATGGCGACAACAAGCAGCCAGAACAGCCCGAGTTGCCCGGCGACGAACGCCACACCACAGCCGATCATGCCAATCAGGTAGCCGAGCCGGAGCCCGATACGACGCCCGTACCGTTTGGACCGCTGCGCAAGCGGAGCGGCGGCAAACGCAGTACCGAGAGTGGCCGCAGCCGAAGGTATACCGGCAATGCTGTCGTTACCGGTCATCTCCGAAGCAAGCAGCGCAGCAACGGCCGCAACCGCGACAAAGCCTGCGTATCCGAAGGCATTGGCCGCCATGACCGTCGCCACAGTGCGTTTCTGAAGTAGGTGCCGATCCACGGGGAGACCCTAGACGGAGAGCGGATGCACATACCCGGACAATCGGGTCTTCTACGGGTGCGCCCGTCCGTCGGTGTCGATGAGTCCGCTCTCGTAGGCGAGCGCCGAGAGCTCGTGGCGGCTGGCGAGCCCGAGCCTGTGGAAAATGGCGCCCATGTGCTTTTCGAGCGTCTTCACCGAGATCCCGAGCGTTCCGGCAGTCTCCCGATACGTGTAGCCGCGGGCGATGAGGCGGGTCACCTCAAGCTGACGCTGGGTAAGCCGGTCGATATCAGATTCTTCGGAGATACCCTCGTTGATGTCGAGGACATAACCGGCGACCTGCTTCGAGATGGGCCTAC
Source organism: bacterium (assembly GCA_024228555.1). Classification (GTDB taxonomy): domain Bacteria; phylum Actinomycetota; class Acidimicrobiia; order Spongiisociales; family UBA5794; genus JAAETI01. The sequence continues at coordinate 2,770 of JAAETI010000445.1, forward strand.
CACCGTTGAGCGCTTCAGTGACCCGATCCGGCAGATCGGCGCCAATGACGCCCTTCGTCAGATACCCGTCGACTCCGATCGACAGCAGGCGGAGCACGTCGATCCGTGACGTTGAGACGGTCAGGGCAAGAAACTTGACGCTGGCGTGAGTCGTACGCACCTGCCTTATCACGTCGACCCCGGCACCTCCCTTGATCCGCAGGTCGAGCAACACCAGATCGGGCACCAAGTCACAGATCAAGGCAACGGCTTCGGAGACGTTGTCGGCCTCCCCGACGATGTCGAAACTGTCCTCCAAGTAGTGGCGGACCCCGGCCCGGCTCAACGCCTCGTCCTCAACCACAAAGATCCGCGGTCGGGTCATTGCTGCTCCCAAACGATCTCGACCTCAGTGCCGGACCCGGGTTGCGATGACACGGTGGCGGTCGCACCGATGGCGTCAGCCCGTTTGGAGAGTCCGTGTCCCTGCCCGTCACCCACCTTGGCAGTGTCGAACCCGCAGCCGCGGTCGCGGACAAACAACTGGATCCGAGCGTCGTCGAATTCTGCGTACAGGTCTACCGTATCAACGCCGGCGTGCTTGGCGGCGTTAACCAACGCCTCGCAACCGAGCGCCAGAACAGCATCCCGCGAATCGTCGAGGCCAGCGTCGCCACGAAAGACGGCGTCGATCTCGATGTGATGGATGTCTTCAATGTCGTCGCACAGGTGCTGCAGCCGAGCCCGGGCGCTGTGAGTGAACTGGGACCGGAACTCGGAGATGGTTTGTCGCATCTGCCGTTCCTGACGTCGTGCCAGATAGCGAACCCGGTCGGGATCACCGGCGTCCTGACGTAATGCGGTCAGCGTTTGGACTACCGAGTCGTGCAACCGGTTCGCCAGTTCGATCCGCTCCTCCTGGCGGATCTGGGCGGCCCGCGCTTCGTTGAGCTCGTCCTCGGCGGCGAGTCGCGCCCGTTCCTGGGCACGGATGTTGTCGAAGATCCAGCCGCCACCGATCGCCAGGACGACAAAGACGACCGAACCTATCGCGGGCACGACACCACGTTCATCGATGATGTGCACAGCCAGTTGGTTGATGGCCAGCGCTGCAGCAGTGATGAGTGCGGCCCGCATGTTGAAGCCGTAGGCGGTGATGAAGACCGTCGACATCGGATAGCCACCGTGAAAGAGATTCTCGGCACCGGCAAGTGTCGATGCCGATGCGACCACGAGCGCAACTACCGCGTCGGTAATGACAAACCATGGACTGGCGAGCCGCTTCGGATCTCGCGACGCCCACACCGTTGCACCCATTCCCAGGGTCGCTAGGAGCATCGCCCCACCGGTGATGGCTCGGTTGGCGGTGGGGTCGGAGCTGGGAACGGCGGCGACCAGAAGCGCCATCCACACCCAGGAGAGGACCCGCATGATTACAACAAATCGTCGCAAGGTGCGATCTGCAGGAAGATCGTGGGGGCGGTTGCTGGGATGTTGTGCCATGGCTGGACTGTAATCAATCAGCCCGGGCCGCAATTCGCCAGTAGAAACAGAAGGGGTCGAGCCCTCTGGGCCCGACCGCTTCTCCCCCCGTTTGTTCTGCCACATTTCTGTTGGCTGCCGGTGAGTCTCGATCACCAATCCGGACTCGTTACGCCGGGTGACGACAGCCGTCCCCGGACAGAACAAGTCACCTGTTTGTGGTGCGAACGGCCCAACCCCCAGGCCCGCTCGTTGTCCACCCTGCAATGTACGGGGCAACGGCATTGCTGTATATGGGGGATGTCCCCCGTACCCACTCTTCCCTGCGACACTTTTTGCTGTATCCTGGTTATTACGCCGGGTGATTCACCACCACCCGACTTAGCGACAGGCCCCTCGTCCCCCCTGGGGGCCTGTTGCGGTTCCGGACCTAGAGGGGCAGAGCGACAGGGCGGACGCTGCTCGGCACTAGGCCCTCAACCCCCAATCACGCCTGGCCCCACGCACCCAACTACGCTTGCCGTATGCGAGCGAACGTCGAAATCAAACCCGCCATCGATATCAAGGAGAAGGAAGACCTCCGCATCGACGAGGGTGACGGAGACCACGATCGGTTTGCTCACTACGTCCGCAAATCTGACATCGTGCGCAGCAACGTCGAAGGCGTCCCGGTGGTGGCCCTGTGTGGCAAGAAGTGGATCCCCAACCGCGATCCCGATCGCTACCCGGTCTGCCCCACCTGCAAAGAGATCAAGAGCCGCCTCTTCGGAAGCTGATCGCAAAGACCACCGCCAGGCGGCATCTCACCCAAAGAATTCACCTCATCAGTATGGTTAGTGGCAATTCCTGCCGATAGGTAAACCAGATGAAATTCACGGGTGCAACCGCGGTCCTCTTGATGTGGGCAGCCGCTGCAGTCGCCATCGCCATCCCCGGCGAGAAAACCCTGCCGACGTGGGTGCTAGTGGCGTGCGGTACTGCGCTGCCTGCGATCGCTGCCGTCCATGCTGCCAAGAAGGGCGAGCGATTGGGCGGAAGAGAGGGTCTCGCCTGGCGCATATTCGCCGTCGGCATGGTCGTGATGACCCCCATCTACCTCGCCGAATTCGTCGGAGCGACCGAGATCGAGGACATCCTCATCGCAGTCAGCTATGCGCTCGGCGGCATCGCCATCATCACCGTCCCCCTGCCCAACGCCGGCCCCTATCAACGCCTCGTCGCCAGCCTCGACGCCGCCGGCCTCGGCCTCGTCGTCGCCACCGGCACCTTCTGGGTCATCTCGGGCTCAGAACTCGACACCGGCGGCCATGCGGTCTGGGTAATGAGCGACACAGCCATCATGGTGATGCTCGGCTACGTGGCCGTGCGCCGCAGCCAGGATCGTGGGGTCGACTGGGCCTTCTTCTGGCTCATCGGCGGCGTCGGCGCTTACCTCGGCGGTGTCATGATCTCGTCGATCAGCACCACCGCATACTTCATCGGCCACCCAGCTGACTTCGCCTACTTCTTCGGGATGGGTTCATTTGCCCTCGCCACCACTGCATCGGAGAACCGAGCTCGACAAACCCGCCTCATCCTCAAGCCTGTGCGCTGGGTCCACGTTCTCGCCCCCTACACAATGGTCGTCGCCCTCACCGGCGTGCTCATCGTCCACGAAGCGGGCGAATGGGGTGAAGACATCGCCGGCTCCGTTCTCGAACTCGGCATCCTCACCACCATCCTGCTGGTCCTCGTCCGGCAGCTGGCGATGATCGTCGAGCAACGACACAAGATCGAACTCGAGCAAAATGGTGTCATCGCCACCGTCAGCCACGAACTGCGCACCCCGCTCACCACCGTCATGGGTTTCCTCGACCTGCTCGAAGACTGGGACAAATTCAGCGACGAGGAGAAGATCGAAATGGTCTCCATGATGCGCAGCCAATCCCACGTCATGGGAAGGGTCGTCGGCGACCTCGTCGCCGTCGCCCGTGAGGAGATCGAACAGCTCGATATCACCCGATCCAGCCTCTCGGTGGACGATCTGCTGCGCTCCGCGATCGAACTCGTCCCCGAGCTGCAGCAGACCACCCTCAGCGTCGACGTCGCCCCCGACATTGTCCTCACCGCCGATCAGGACCGCATGCTGCAGATCATCACCAACTATCTCTCCAACGCCACCAAATACGGGTCCGGCCACATCGATGTCGTCGCTTTCGAAGAACACGACCACACCGTCATCGAGGTCCACGACGACGGCCCCGGAATCCCCGACATCTTCCGCCTCGTCATCTGGGAACGCTTCGAACGCGGCCCACAGCGCCAAGGCTCCATACCCGGTTCCGGGATCGGGCTCTCAGTCGCCCGCGGGATCGCCCGCTCACACGGCGGCGAAACCCAGTACCGCAGCTCGGAGCGGCTCGGAGGCGGATGCTTCTCCGTCCACATCCCCATCCACCACCAACTGCTCCAGCAACCGGAGCGGTTCGAGCCCGCAGTTCCCGCCTAGCGTTCACCATCAATGAGGTCCGGGTTCTCCAGCAAGCGCCGCAACTTCCCCCAAACCGGGCGAACCGTGTTGGAGTACATTGCATCCCATGGCGAGATACGCAAACAAGCCAAGCACCGAAGTCTCGATCGACATCGCCGCCTCTCCGGAGGCGGTCTGGGACCTGGTGACCGACATCAACCTGCCGGCCCGTTTCTCCAACGAGTTCCAAGGCGCCGATTGGATCGACACCGACCAGCCGGCGCTTGGCGCACAGTTCATGGGTCGCAACAAGCGCGGCGAGACCACCGAGTGGGACACCACCTGCACCGTCACCTGGTTCAAGCCGCTCCGGGACTTCGGCTACGCCGTTGAAGATGTCGAGAGCCCGGCAGCCCGCTGGCGCTACACCCTTGAACCGAGCGGTGGTGGTACGAGACTCACCATGTGGGCCGAGATGGGGCCCGGCCGATCCGGTGTCAGCTGGTTCATCCGCCAGCACCCCGAGCAGGAGGAAGAGATCGTCGCGATGCGGCTCGAAGAGTGGCAGGCCAACATGGAAGCGACACTGGCCGGGATCAAGGACCTCGCCGAAGCCGCTGGCTGATCGGCCCTTGTTGTCCCTGCCAGACCTTACGCTGCTGGTATGACCAGAGTCATGCTCCAGGACATAAAGACAGCGGTATCGCTCCCCGATGAACTCTTCCGGCGTGCCGAACAGCTGGCCCGCCGGCTCCGCATCCCCAGAGGCCAGCTCTACGCCAGAGCCATCGATGAGTACGTGCAAGCACATTCCGAAGAATCGGTCACTGCCGCTCTCGACGAGGTGTACGCCGAGAACGCCGGGGACCTCGACGAGGCTCTTACAGCCAGTCAGGCTGGCGCCGTCGGCGACGAGGACTGGTAATGCGCCGCGGAGAGATCTGGTGGGCTGACCTGGGCCGCCACCGCGGCTCGTCACCCGCAAAACGCAGACCGGTGCTTGTGGTGCAGGCAGACTCGTACAACGCCAGCCGCATCGGCACGGTGCTTGTCGCCGTCATCACCTCGAACATGAGGTTGGAGGCGGCTTCCGGCAACGTCTCGCTCTCGAGGCGCACCTCGAAACTCACTAAGCAGTCGGTGGTGAACGTGTCTCAGGTCGTGACCCTGGGCAAGGATGCGCTGACCAAGCAAGTCTCGACTCTCGACCAGGCAACAATGGCGGAGGTCGATGACGGGCTTCGCCTATCGCTCAGCCTGTAGCCAAACACGCCCAAGAACCGCGCCCGACTCACCAAAGCAGACAGCACCAACGGGTTCCCGACACCGGCAGAGGACGCCGCCTGCCAACTGCTCTACAACCAAGTCGGCCCAGGCTGCGACAAATCCATCGAGGCGCTGTTGGAGGAGACCAATCCGATCGACCATGTCACCGCAGATGATCCTCCGATCGTGCTTATCGGCGCCGGCGTCGCTGCTGACTTGCTTGCAGCCACCACCGGCACTCACGGCGACATCGTGGTTGAATGCCGCCAATCAACTGGACCATTGCCGGCTTCCTGGAACGAAACGGATTCCCAACAGCGGCACCGCTTCCAGCCGCACTCGATCCGGATTTCGAGATGGCCGCATCCCACAGCATCCGTAACGACACCCCAGACACGCTGCCTCTCACGACTGCCGATGACGCACCGCCACTTTGCCACGGAGCAACCGGTACCTACCAGGTTTCAGTCTCCGCCAACGAAGAGCTGCTCCACCTCACCCCGGTCGACGACGCTTGCCTGGTGCGAAGCGTGGAGCTAGCCGGTGGACCCCATGAACGGGTGCGACGAGGATCCGCGCAGGATCCTGACTCGTCTAGCGTTCCAGGTCACATTCTCGGTCCCCAATTGCCGACGGGTTGTCGGGATGTTTGGCCCTGGTGCCACCAGATGACCCTGTGAAGGCTGTCTGGTACAGAAGGGGACATTATGGGTGCGTGTGTGTGGTGACTCCGTGAACTAAGGAGAGCACGTACCATGACGAACACTTGGAAACTGCTTACGGTTGGGATAGCCGCGTCGTTGTTAGCGGCGCTCACCGGAGCAGCGCCATCTAGTGCCGCAGATCAGGATCTGTCGCCGGAGGACCGGGGTTTGGTTGCCGAAGCAGTCATTCCTCCGGGAGATCGGCCGTTTGAGGTCGTTTCCCCAACGCAAATCCTCTACGACGGCGACGAGTTCCCGACGGAGGTGGCATTCAGCCTCGACGGGCCCGAAGCTGCGTTCATCTCGAACCGCTACGGGGTGACTCGAGAGCGAGCGCTGGAAATTGCCAACTGGCAGACCGACGTCGCCCCCGTCATCGAAGACCTGACGGAGAAAGCGAGAGCGTCCGGGGTCTACGCGCACGTGAGGGTCGATTTTGGCGGAGGACCCAATTCCGATAGAGAGTTGGCGAATGGAGCGATTCGCATCGACGTTTGGGTCACGGATCTGAGTGACGCTGCGTTGGTCGAGTCCATTGCCGTGGTGACTGAGTCGGATCTGAAGAGTTCCGCCTCGGAACTCAGCCGGACAGGAGCGGACCCGTCCTCGTTGGTCAGGTTGATTGAGGTCCCGAAGTCACAGGCGGATGTCGAGTCGGAGATAGCCGACTTGCGAAGCGCCTTGACACCGGAGGAAAACGCTAGGACTCGATTCGAGATCGATTGGGACTCAGGCAAGATCACGGCTGTTGGGTACGAGGCGGTCGAGGGCGTCGACTGGGTGTATGAGTATGCCCCGTATGCCTGGGAGAGCTTGACCGACTGCGGCAGACACTATGGCGCTCTGCTAGACGGCGGAAGAGGCATTGCCAAGGCTCTGAGCAACGACAACGGGACATGCCAGTGGTATATCAACATGGAGGAAGGAACGTGTACTGCGGCCTATCCTGCCAAGATGAACGGCCTCTGGGCGATGATGACTGCAGGCCATTGCCTAGCGTCCTCATTCCCTGCCCCGGCATTCGAAGGTTACGTGAGCAGCCGCAACGACTACCTGGCCGAAACCAGGCGAATCGACCAGCCGACCACACACTGGGCACAGCTCACTCCCTATTGGTACGACAATCCAGATAGGCCGCTTGACCCTCCGCTGTACGAGGCGCCTCACGACGACGACGTGGGCGTGTACATCCGGAAATGGGGTAGCACAAAGATGTACGGTCGTCTTCTCAAGAATCTCGGCAGCTCCGGCTCGTATCGAAACATCACCCACCACGAGTTCAGTGCGCGTACGGATGGTTTGACTATCTGCGAATCGGCTGCAGCGTCGGCAGCAGAGGGCGCTGACACATACTGCGGAGAGGTGATCGAGGAAGAGAGCGACTGGGCGGGCAATACCAACACTACGTACAACCAATGGTGGACACTGATCGACTACACAGAAGGAGACTTCCCAAGCGGCTACGGAGGTGGTGTCGGGAGTTCGGGTGCTCCGGCGTTCTGGGGCGGTACGGTCTACGGCGTTCACACCAATGGGGGAGGAGCCGTGTTGGGTCCTAACGGAGGTAGAGAGCTCGGGACCTACGAGCGAACTAGCCGCGTCTACCTCTCGGCGGTGGGCGGAGCAACAAGCAGTTTCCAATACATCTGCTACGACGGCACCGACGACGGCTATCACTGCAGCCCCTACTAGACAAGCCATGGAACGCGGGTCCTCGCTCAGGTTCTGAGCGAGGACCCGCTCCTACAATGGTGAGTGGGCCGCCGGACATGGTGGACGCGGCGATATACCCGGATGGTGGCATGCTATCCGATTGTCCCGTCCACGGATCCCGCTGGGAACCCCCCGAGGGCATCCAGACGTCCAACTCGTAGTGCAAACGAAGGATGACCGACTATGAAACTCCTAAGCGTGGTAATCGGTGCTGTTTTTGCTGTCGCTGGGTGCGGCTCTCCAGATCCTGGGAGCGAGGCACTCGAGAGTTCCTCAACAAGTGCGGAGCCGACGTCAACACTCGCCAGGGTAGAGCCTCCAGATGACAGTGAGGACACCGACGGAGGTCAACAGGGGGACGTTCTGCACGGGCCATGGCTATTGGTGTCAGGCTCGGTGGACGAACAGCCGATTCCGACAGAGCCAGACCTGGTGATGCGTTTCGGTAGGACAACCCTCAGCTTTCCATTGTCGTGCAATTCGGGGTCGGTCCCCTACGATGTGAGCGGCACCTCGATCGAGTTCGATCTCGACCACTTCTCAACAACCGAAGAAGGCTGTCCTGATCCGAACGGCCAAGCGCAGCTGTTCGAGACCGGTCTGCGCCTGGTTGAAACAGCGACGATGAGCACCGATGGGCAACAGCTCGAGCTCGAAGGCCCTGGCGTGTCGATGCAATTCGCCGCAGACACGGCTGGCTAGTTGTGACGACCGGGGGAGGTCGGCGGAACCCATCAGCGAGAACGAAACGCGGGATGTTTAGACAGCTGATAGTCCTTCTCACCCGGCCTTTGTCACACTACGTCGAACCAACCGTCACGTGACGCTCCAGCCGACGCGTTGTGTCATAAACGGTGGTTTTTGACACTGTGCCCGAAATGGTCGGTTCTCAACCGAAATGGTGTGTCAAAACTCATGTTCATAATCAAAGTGTCAATTCTGCGCGAGGGGACCGTTTTTGGTACTGTTCGGTGATGGGTGACTTGTTGGGGTATGCGCGGGTGTCGACGCAGGACCAGACGGTGGAGCTGCAGCTTGATGCACTTGAGGCGGCTGGCTGTCGTCGTGTCTTTGTCGATCGGGCTTCGGGGGCGACCGATCGGCGGGTCGAGCTGGCGAAGCTGTTCGATCACGTCCGTCCGGGTGACACTGTGGTGGTGTGGCGTCTCGATCGGCTGGGGCGTTCGCTCCGGCACCTAATCGACACCGTCAACTCGTTAGCTGACCGCAAGGTCGGTTTCCGGAGCCTGACCGAGAACATTGATACCACCACCTCGGGCGGGAAACTGGTGTTCCACATTTTCGGGGCGTTGGCCGAGTTCGAGCGCGAGCTGATCAGTGAACGCACCCAAGCCGGTCTGAGCGCGGCTCGTTCACGTGGTCGTGTCGGGGGCCGGCCATCGGTGATGACGCCAGACAAGATGGCTACTGCCCGACAGATGGATGAGTCTGGTGAATACACCTGGGATGCGATCGCTGAGGTGATAGGCGTCAGCCGCTCAACGGTGTATCGACATCTGCTCGGCGACGATGACGC
>JAAETI010000446.1 GCA_024228555.1 bacterium
CGTTGTAATGCTCGACATAGTCGCGGACGAGTCGTTCGAGCTGACGTTGGTTCCACACGATGGTGCGGTTGAGGAGCTCGCGTCGGATCGATCCGATCCAGCGTTCAGCGAACGTGTTCGCGACCGGCACGCGGACGGGTGTGCGGAGGATCTTGAAGCCTTCGGTTCGAAACACCTCGTCGAACCCGTTGACGAACTGGCTCCCGCGATCACGGACCAACGCGCGGGCACCAGCGAGGCGTTCGGAGTGGCCGATGAACAGGTTCCTCGCAGCCTGGGTCGTCCACGCTCCTGTCGGGTTTGCTGTGATGCCGGCGAAGATCACCTCGCGGGTTCGCACGTTGATGAAGAACAGGACGTAGTAGCGGCGCAGGAACGCGGTGTCGACGGTGAACAAGTCGCAGGCCACCGCGGCTTGGGAGTGCAGGAACTCGGTCCAGGTGACGTCGGATCGGTTCGGGGATGGGTCGATGTCGTTGTCGGTGAGGATCTGCCACACGGTCGAGTGTGCGATCTTGTGGCCGAGTCTGGCGAGTTCTCCTTGGTTCCGGCGGTGTCCCCACGTGGGGTTCTCCTGGGCGAGGCGCACGATCAGCTGCTTCAGCTCAGCATTGATTGGTGGTCGACCGGAACGGCGGGTTGGTGGTTGGGTCCAGTGTCGGGTGATTCGTTTGCGGTGCCAGCGCAGCAGCGTCTCGGGTGTGACGATCCAACCTGTCCTTAGCGCATTGGGCAGCGCTGCGGCGATGGCGCCGAGCAGGCTGCGGTCGTCATCGTTGAGTGAGGGTCGGCCGACCTGGCGACGGAGCACGGCGTTCTCGTGGCGAAGAACGATGATCTGGATGTCCTTCCATCGTCCCGAACGCACGGCGAGGCAAGCGAGCTGGGCGAGGAAGCGGTAGAGGAGACGAGACATCAGGGTCCAGGATGGCGAGCAAATGTGCTGGTCAACGCACACGCGCGAGTATGCGAGCGGCACAGCTAGCCTGACGTTGTGGCTCCGCTGGCTCGACATGGTTCTCATGTTCGAGCCATGCCGTCCTGGAGCTCGTGAGCGCATGGTGGCAGTGAGGGCTTGATGGGATCGTTGGAGACGAGGGTTCGGGTCTTGGGCGTGCCGGTGGATGCTATTGGGTCTGATGAACTCATCGAAGAGGTAGCTGCATCTGTTAGGTCACGCTCTCGGCTCTTGGTATTAAGCCAGAATCTCCATGGTATTCATTCGTACCTTCACAGTAGAGACTTCGAGTTGCTACATGAGTCGGCAAATACGATCATTCACATGGATGGTACTTCGATGGCTCTCATGGCCAAACTGCTAGGCCACGACGCGACGCTCTCGCATCGGACCGGCGTGATCCAGTGGATCGGTCGACTCCTTTCAATCGCTTCCGACAATGAGTGGAGGGTGTTCCACCTGGGTGGAGACGCTCAATTGCTTTCCGGCGCGTTGGGGTTGCTGCAAGAACAGTATCAAGGTGCCGTGTTCGGCGGTTCGCATGGGTTTTTTGAGCTAGATCACAGCGGCTCGGAGAACATGCAGAGACTACGCGAGATCGAGAATTTCTCACCGGATGTGTTGCTGGTTGGGATGGGTATGCCTCGCCAGGAGGCATGGATACTTCAGAACCGCGACCGGATTGTGGCGCCGGTCATTGTCACTGTGGGTAGCGTGCTCAGGCTCGTCACAGGCGAGCTGCGCACGGCCCCGAAGTGGATAAGTCAGTTGGGCTTCGAGTGGCTCTTCCGATTCGCTCAGGAACCAAAGAGTACAGCACGTAGATACTTTCTCGAGCCGATAGAGATCTGCGCTAGGCTTATCCGTTTGAGAGGCATGCTGTGAATATCGTCACGACTGCCGACGACTTCGGCTATTCGGAAGACACCGTAGCTGCCACGATCGAGGCACTCACAGACGGATTGGTCAAGAACGCCTCTATCATGCCCGCGGCACCCTGTGGCGAAAAGGCTGCCGCATGGGCTGCAGGCAATCCAGAGTACTGCTACGGTGTGCATCTAACGCTTGCCAGGGATGGGCCAGAGCGTCCGCTTGGAAAAGGGTCGGGCGGTAGCACCATCACTGATGAGAGTGGCCGGTTCTTTTCTGGTCGCCAGGCGCAGGCCCGCGCACTCCTAGGGCGATTCTCTACCGACGACGTGGTCGCGGAGTTTGAAGCCCAGTTAGGCTTCGTGCGCGATCACGGGGTGACCCTTGACTACGTTGACTCCCACAAGCACCTTCATAAGTACCCTACCGTTGCTGCTGCCCTGGGGAAGGTCCTTCCCCGCTTCGGCGTGCGCAAAGTACGCCGGACTCAGGACACATATCCAACGCCGCTCTACACGAGCCCGACATACTGGCTCGGCAGAGTTGTAGGGCAGCGATGGCTCCGCGAATGGGCGACCACCGATTACTTCTACATGTCGACGGGACCCAGCGACCTGGATTTCCCGGCCGCCCTCATGAAACGGCCAGTGGGAACCATTGAGATTGGAGCGCATCCTGGAACCGCAGATGAATGGCGTCGCAATGAGTTCAGAGCGCTTGCCGATCTCGAAGCGTATGCGAACGACTTCGAATATCGAACCTTGTCATGGCGAGACCTCGATCCAAAAGACGTAGTATGAGACTCGTGTGTCAGTAGTTCTGATTACCGGCGGCGCTGGCTACATCGGGAGCCATGCGACGAGTGTACTAACTGCAGCGGGTCACCAATGTGTTCTCGTTGACGACCTTTCCAACTCCTGCGTAGATCGTGTCCGGTGGGCTCTATCTGAAGCGAAAGGAAATGCGCGGTTTATCGAGGCCGACATAACCGATATCGCCTCAATGCACGAAATCATTAGATCTACTAGCCCCGACGCCGTAGTTCATCTCGCGGCGCTCAAGAACTCGCGAGCATCGCTAGATGCGCCCGCCGAGTACGACCGCGTGAACACCCAGGGCACGGCGGCCGTAGTCTCCGCCATGGACCACGCCAACTGCCACAAACTAGTCTTCGCATCATCAGCGGCCGTGTACGCAAAGAGCCCGAACGCGCTTGAAGTGACACGGTCACCAACGGTACCCACCACTCCATACGGCCGAACCAAGCTTGAATCTGAGAACAACCTGGGCCAATTGGTATCCGCCGATCATCGATGGAACATAGCCGTTCTACGCTTTTTCAATGCTGCCGGAGCCCACCCCACTTCCCGCCCCACGAGTCATGAACCACCGGTCTCCCATGATCTCTTGTCCACGCTCTGCAAGAGCACAGAATCCTCGGGTCCGCCAGTTGAGATCATGGGCACCCACCACCCGACCGACGGCGGAACAGCGATCCGCGACTACGTACATGTCATGGATGCGGCGGGGGCAATCTCGAAAGTGGTCGCACAGCTGGATCTGGCATCAGGATGTCACATCTGGAATATCGGCACCGGCAAGGGAACCTCGGTGTTCCAGCTGATCGCCCTCTTCAACTCCATCGCGGGCCGAACAGTAGATACCGTCCAGGGTCGGCCACGCTCCGGCGACCCCCCCCAGTTGTGTCGCTGACGTCACAGCAACCGAACGCTACCTCAAGTGGAGACCTAGCCGGACCCTCGATGAGACGGTGGCGGACCACCTCAGCTTCTACAGGGACTGCCGCAGGGACTGTTGAAGGCACTGACGGTC
>JAAETI010000447.1 GCA_024228555.1 bacterium
GTCTATCCACGGACCGGCTGGACCACCCAGGCCGAAGAACCCAAGGCCGCGGCTATCAACGCTCAGCGAGCCGGTGACATCGTTACGCGTACCGGTCAACCGCACGTATATGTCCCAGTGACCGGGTCGTCCGGTTTTGGGAAGGTTTGGTCGCCGGGCCCGCTGGTGGAGAAGGATCGTCGGACAGGAACCTGGCAGATGTTGGTTCCGCGACCTGAATCGAGCTGCAATGTCTTCGGGACGAATGATCTTGCCAGCCTCACCGGGTGGGGCGGTGGCCGCGTTGATAGCGCGGGTGATTACGTCTGGAATTTGTGGCGGCCCTACAAGTGCTGTCGGCGACGCGGCCAGTGGTTTCTGTTTTCTATCGACTGGATGGCCTATCCCCCATGAATGCAAAATCTCCATACACTTTTTCCCATCGTCGGATTCCCGCTTGGCTGTTGATCTGTTTGCTTGGGTTGAATAGTGCCCATGCCGTCACCAAAGGGCCGACGGAAGACAGTCTCTGGTATTACGAAATCGGGGGCGCAGAGCCGGTGTCGGTACCCGCCAATCCCTCCGTCGTCTCGGTGACCCTGGGTGGTTCCGCCCAACTGGGGATGGGCTACAGCTGTGGAAAGTTCGATCCAGTCGCTGCCGTGACCAATACTCTGAACAACATCGGCGCCGGCGTCGACAACATGCTAAATGCGATGACGGCTGCAGCCAGCGCAGCTATTGTCTCGCTCCCGGCACTCATTCTGCAGCGCGCTAATCCTGGTCTCTATGACATGTTCCAGAATGCCCTGCTGCAGGCCGAGGAGACCATGCAGCTGGCCACCAAGTCCTGTGAGCAGATGGAGGCCGAGATCGCGCAGGGGAAGAACCCCTATGCTGACCTCATTACCTTGTCCAAGGGTAATGACTGGAAAGTTCAGATGGGGATTGGTGGCAATGATGCGGTCACGGCAAAGGATGCCGTCGAATCATCGAACGGTGACAGTGGTATTCCCTGGGTCGGTGGCCAAGCGGGGGGAGCAGGTCAGCCCGTCCTGGAATTCACGGGTGACATCGTCAAGGCAGGGTACAACATCAATATGAACCGGCCTATCACCACGGTGGGTCCCGTACCACCGGCATCGGCAACTCGACTGACAGAGATCTGGACTACCCCGGCGGTTGCGAGGGACTGGGTCGTGGATGTGGTCGGTGAGAATATCGTGACCACCTGTGA
>JAAETI010000448.1 GCA_024228555.1 bacterium
AAGCCATCTACACCGCCCCATCGTTGGACGCGGCCGAGACCGAGTTCGCCGAGTTCGCCGACCAGTGGGAACAGCTGTACCCGGCGATGGTGAAATCGTGGCGTGACACCTGGGACGACTTCATCCCGTTCCTCGAGTTCCTGCCCCAGCTCCGCAAGATCGTCTACAGCACCAACGCCATCGAGAGCCTCAACGCCCGGTTCCGAAAGGCCGCGGTCCGCAGGGGCCATTTCCCCACCGAGCAAGCCGCGATCAAGGTGCTCTACCTGGTCTCGATCGAGAGGAGAAAGAACCGCAGCAACCTGACTGGACGGATCAACGGCTGGAAACACATCCTGAACACTTTGAGCATCCACTACGGCGACCGCCTGGCCGCCATCAACCAATGAAACCGACCACCCCGCTTACACAGACGCTGCAGCAGTCCCCATCGTGGTCCGTCTATCGAGATTCGGTGTTGATCTCGTCGGTGGGTTCGCCGGGCCAAATGGTGTTCTCGGCCGACGCCATCGCGGTTTGGGTGAGCCGATCTGGGTCGATGTTGACGACGCCGAGCCCAATCTCGTCGGTACCCCACCGTCGATCACCGTGATTCTCGGTCTCATCGTTGATGCCAATGGTGAGAGTATCGAGATCGGTCGGCGGGCAACTCAGGAAGTCGTGATGCTCTGATCGTGCGAGGGTGAGAAGGTCTTGGATGGGTCTCAGCCCACATCAGATGAAGATGAGCCGACGGGGATGGAGCGCCCTGACGGGCTGCCCCATCCCCGTGTTGCGACCGCCGAGAGCGGCGGTAGCCCGTGACAACGGTTTCGCTTGCCTTATCAGGTGACCGCCTCAAACGAGTGGAGCTGGTAGCCGGCAGCGGACTTGCCTGCCGCTGGACCGAACGTGTCGTGGTCACCTCCGCCGTCGAAGATGGCGATCTGTGAGTTCGTGGGGACCCCGGCCCCGACGGTCACGGTGTCGTCGCCAATGCCGCCGTAGATGAGGACTAGTGAATACTCCACATCGTCATCGGCATCGATCGATGCCAGGTCATCGCCATCTGCCAAATCAACGAGGAGACTGGTGTAAAGCGTCTCCTTATCCGTTGTGACGGAATCGCCGCCATCACGGGTGAAGACAGATGCCCGGCCCAGGCTGGACTTGAGGATCGTGACCTGATCGTCGTTGTTGTCGGTGGCTATCATCGTCTGCCCGAAAATGGATTCATTGATCACAATCTCGGCCTTGCCTCCGATGGTGAGCAGCTGCGCCTGGGTGCCTCGAACCTTGTCGACATGGAGCATGTTGTCGCCCTTGCCGCCGTCGATCTCCAGGGACCCCAGAGACACACTGTGGACGATCGCTGTGTCGTTGCCTTCTCCCATGTCGATCTGGACATCGCCAACGTCCACACCGTGCACGAAGACGATGTCATCGTTGGCCCCAGCATCGATTGCCAGGTCGCCGGCGGACTCGCTGACCCGATGCTCGCCGAGGAACTCTCCGCTGTCGGTGTGGACCAGAATGGTCATCATCGCGGCAGGAGCTGAGGTGATCGTGATTTGATCCTTGCCGGAGCTTCCCGTGATCGCGACTCCCTCGGCGCTCTCGGTGATCGAAACACCGCCGATGAGGGAGGTACTAGCTGTTGCTGGCGCTGTGGTAATTATCGGAGCGATCACCCCAGCTGCCGCGATGGCCAGAGCCACCTTCTTCTTGTTCTTCATTGGGGACATCATCTTGAATTCCTTTCGGACGCCCCCAGATTTCAACTGCGGAACGTCAGGTTGTTGGTGATTGCATCAAAGCAACCCAACGTGAAGCACCGATGAGACAGGGATGAGAATGTTCTCATGAATGGGGTGGGCAGCCCCTGGGAGCGGATGTTGCTCGTGGGGTAGGCGTATCAAATGGACAAAATCGGGCGGTTTCGTCTGACGCTCGGGCCCCCACTGGCTGACGAGGGAATCCCTCCGCTTTGATGCCGTCGCTCTGAGGTCGATCGAGACCGGGCTCGGCAGAGGCCGACGTCGGCGTGATTGTGGGCGGGTGTCGGCCGCACCGAGGCGACGTACTTAGCATGGTTGGTTTTGTGGCACGCGTTGCCCGAGGTGGGCTGAGCGAAGTGTGCGACCCGGCAGCCGATGACTTCCGGGTCACCATGATGATGGACTACCTCGATTCGTCCGGTTGCCGCGTCGCAGCGGCGACTCAGATGAG
>JAAETI010000449.1 GCA_024228555.1 bacterium
GACGGTGAGCGCGCGCTACTTCAGCGCCGAAGAACCGATTCAAGCGAGGGCCTCGAAAGTCTTCGTACGGCGGGATTATTATCGACTGGTAGGCCACGACACCCTGCTCAAGGGCAAGGTCTTCGAACGGGTGCTGCTCAAAGACGGGGACCCCGTGCAAAGCGGCGAGCGCATCGAGGTCGTGTTGACCTTGGATGCGACGAACGACCTGGAATACATGATGATCCGCGACGCCAAACCGGCTGGTTTGGAGGCCACGGTGCTCAAGTCAGGCGGCGGTAGCCGAGCGCGACAACTGCGCTCCGATGAGGTCGACAAACGCTTTGGCGAGGGTTCGGAAACGAATCCCAACAAGCGCGCCACCGGTGACGGGATCCTGCGTCGCCATGCGGGTTATACCGGGCAATCCCAGTGGCTCTACCACGAGCTACGCGACGAAGCCCAGGTCTTCTTCGCGGACAAGTTGCCCACCGGCATCTGGGAAATCCGCAGCACCCTGCGAGCCGAGGTGCCCGGCACATTCCACGCCCTACCGGCCGTCGCAACCGCCATGTACGTCCCCGAAATCCAAGGCAACTCCGCGGAGATTCGGGTAACCGTCAACGATTGACCGCAAGGAGGGAGGCTGCCCAGACCCTCCCTCCGCAACTACTTCACCCGATCGAAGACGGGCGGCCTGCGCGTTTCGGCGGTCAGGGATTCCGCTGCCGCTTTCAATTCGCCAGCCAGGTCCAACATGTCCGCTTCCTCCAGTCTCGCGGTCAACGTGGTTGCCGTCATCACTCCCGTGAACCCAAGTCCATCCAAGGCCGAGGCTGACAACGGCGCGGTCTCCAAGGACTGCAACATCAAGGTCTGAGCCGCCTGCAGCTCCCCCGCTTCCATCGCTAACCTGGCCAAAGCCGCCTGAATGATCGCCATGTAATGACGTGCGGAAGCCCCGTTGCCCGGGATC
>JAAETI010000450.1 GCA_024228555.1 bacterium
GGTACTGGATCGACCGTCTCGATTGATGATGTGGTAGTTGCTTCGGCAGGGGAGTGATTGGGGCGCAAGGGCCGGCTATGGTGCTTGCCCTACTGCTAGCCATCAAGGGCGTGCTGGCCTGGACGGCGGTGGACACAGCTGGACACTCAAACCTGGCGCAGAGCCACTTCTGCCTGGTCTTGGGGCGCCTCACACGCGAGAGGTCACAGGTTCAAGTCTTGTACGGTCCACTGGCATCCGCCGCTGTTCGTAGGCGTCCGGATGGTGGTTGGTAGCTCAACTGGTAGCCCCGGTGACTGCGCTTCGTGGTGCGCGAGCGGTCAGGGTTGACCCGGTTCCCCTCAGCGGTATGAATAGAACGGTCACGGATAGCCCTCGGTGAGACCAGCTCCACCACCCGGTCCAGTCTCCGCCGCTTTCGTCCGCTGGCCAATAGTCAGGTTCCTGGACGCGCGCTACAGGGCCTGGTCGCCGCGGTTGGTGGCTGTGTGTTGCGGACCGGATCACCAGAGCAATCAAGTAAGTAAACACAAGCACCGACTCGACCTACTTACACCAAAAACCCGAGTGTCTCTCTGCCGGTTGGGTCCGCCGGGATTGAACCGAGCGTTGGTAGCCCTACTGGTAGCCCCAGCGGGAGTCGGCAAGTGGGGTCTCGGGGCGCTGATCGTCTGCTGGTGTTCGTCTGTGTTCGCTGTTGGCTGACGCCATGGGGTCTTGTCGCGTGCGGACGAGCAGTCAGTCTCGGCTCGGTGGTGGATCCTGGTTCGTCCCTGGGTTGCCGCTCGTGGGCTTGACGTTGGCGGAGCGTTCGGGGGGCGGTGAGCGAGTAGGTTGGGGTCGTGGGATTGCGTCGTGCACTTGTCGAACGTCACCGGGCCGAGATCACCGAGTTGGCTCGCGCCCACCGCGGCCTGTCGGTTTCGCTGTTTGGGTCGGCAGCTCGAGGTGAGGACTTGCCAGGCAGCGATGTCGATCTTCTTGTGGCGTTCGAACCCGGTAGCTCCTTGTTTGACCTTCTGCATTTGCAGGATGATCTTGAGGCGTTGCTCGGGTGTCGGGTTGATGTTGTTTCGGCTGGTGGCCTCAAGGCCCGCGACGATCACATCCGCCGTGAGGCTGTTCCACTGTGAGTCGCCGTGATGATCAGAGGGTCGCCGACATCATTGACGCTGCGGCTGAGTTGAAGGTGATTATCGACCAAGGTCGGCGGTCATTCGACGCCGATCCGATCCTTCAACGGGCTGCGGAACGGTTGCTGGAGATCATCGGTGAGGCCGCGAACTCTCTTACGGCGGAGACCACCGGCCGGTACCCCGACGTGCCATGGCGTGATATTACGAGGCTCCGAGTTGTGCTGGCTCATCACTACCATCGGGTCGACGCTGCCCAGGTCTGGGCAATAGCGGCTGACGATGTGCCGAAGCTCGTCGCCTCGTTTGCCGGGGAGCACGACTGATGGCACGGACAACTCTTGACGAACTGAAAAACCGTCGGTTGGCGGCAATGTCTGACGCCGAGCGGGCAGAATCTGACGAGGCTTACGATGTCGCCCGTCTTGCTCTCGATGTTGGAGAGCAGGTTCGCGACGCCCGGGAAGAGGCGGGGTTGAGCCAGCGTGAGCTCGCAGCGAAGATGGGCACGAGCCAGGCGGCAATTGCTCGACTCGAGTCGGGTGGAGTTGGCGCCACCCTCACCACCCTGCATCGTGTTGCCACTGCGCTCGGGCGCCGGATCACCGTAGAGCTGTCAGCAGCAAGCTGACACATTCGAACCAGAGCTCAGTATCTGTGGTAGCCTGTCACTGAGCCTGGCGGCCGAGTTGGGGGTGAACCCATCACGCCGTCACCGGCGTGACGAACACGACGCGTTCGCTCGGCCCGTCGCAGGGTAAGTCGGGGAGTGCATGACCAAA
>JAAETI010000451.1 GCA_024228555.1 bacterium
GCGAACTCGATGCACTCAACGGCGGTCTGGGCAACTACGATGGCGCCAGCCTGACGCTGGTGCGCAACGGCGGCGCCAGTACCGAGGATGTATTCAGCAATGCTGGTCTGCTCAGCACCCTGACCGAAAGCGGAGCGCTCGTCTACAACGGTACGACTATCGGCACGGTCACTACCAACAGTGGCGGTACACTGGTACTGAGCTTCAACACCAATGCTACCAGCGCACTGGTTGATTCGACCCTGCAGGCCATCGCCTACTCCAATTCCAGTGACGCGCCACCGGCCAGCGCTCAGATTGACTGGAGCTTTGACGATGGAGATTCTGGTGGAGCATTGCAGGCACTTGGCAGCACCACGGTGACTATCACGGCCACGAATGACGACCCAACTAACGCCGGCTCCTTGCCGACCGATATCTCGGTGACGACCGATGTTTCCAGCAACGTCGACCTCTCAGCGATTGACTTGAGTGATGTCGATGCAGCGAGTGGTAGCCTGACGGTAACACTCACCACATCCACCGGCGGCGACTTGACCGCCGCGGCCGGAACGGGCATCACCATCGGCGGTACCAGTACCGTGCGAACCTTAACCGGCACGCTGACCGATCTGAACAACTATCTCGACACGGCCAGCAACATCACCTACCTGCACGGCACGCCCGGCACCAACGGTGATGACGCCGACACCATCCAGATCAACGTCAACGACAACGGCAACACCGGCACCGGCGGCGGCACCGACATTGACTTTGGTACTGTGAATGTGGATATCGGTGGGGTGAACACCGCACCCACATTCAGCGTCGCCGGCGACGGCATCGGCACCGACCCAATCGGCACTGGCGATGAGAGCGGCTCGCAGGTGGTCATCCAGAGCGACGGCAAGATGGTGGTTGGGGGGTACAGCTGGAATGGAACTGACTATGACTTCGCCGTCACTCGCTACAACACCGATGGTTCGCTTGATAGCTCGTTTGGTACTGGCGGTACGGTCGTCACCTCAATCACTTCCGGTGACGATTACCTGACCGGCCTGGCTTTGCAGGCTGACGGCAAGATTCTCGCCACCGGTTTCGATCACAATGGCAGTGAATATGAATATATAGTGGTTCGCTACGATACTGACGGTAGTCTGGATACCAGTTTCGATGGCGATGGCATTGTCATTACAGACCCCAGCGCCTCAGGCGGCGGCCGGGCGCGCGCCATCACCGTGCAGGACGACGGCCAGATCGTAGTCATCGGTGATTCGGATGGCGGTGTGAATGATTTCACCGTTATCCGCTATAACGCCAATGGCAGTCTGGATACCGGCTTCGGTGGCGGCGATGGTATCACTGCCACAGACATGTTCTCGGCTGGTAATCACGACTACGCCAAGAGCGGTGCGATGCAAGCCGACGGCAAGATCCTGCTGGGCGGTCACAGGCTCGGTGGGGGAACTTCATACGACGTCGTGCTGGCCCGCTACAACACAGATGGCACGCTGGATACCGGGCTTGGTGGCGGCAACGGTTATGTGATGACCGAGGTTGGCGGCAGCGATCAGAGTAGATCCACGCTGGTGCAGGCCGATGGCAAGATCGTACTGATCGGGTGGACTGATAATGACATCGCA
>JAAETI010000452.1 GCA_024228555.1 bacterium
CCGCATGACATGCGTCGAGATAGGCAAGCGCATCGAGCGTCCATGTGCCACCGTCGAAGTCGCAAGCCAAGAACGAAGTCGTGTCGTCGCCCATCAATGGGTAGACGCCGGCCGTGATCTCGCCCCCAAGATGAGCAGCCACGACCTCGTCGGTCAGAGGAAGATAGTCCCTCTTCGCAGCCTTCCCCTTCGAACGCCTCGCGCTCCAGCCACCGCGAACGGCTGGTGACCAACCGGACTTCCCCGACGAGGCGTTCTCCCACCGCTGCGCATACACGTCGCCTCGAGCACAGAACAACTCCCGTACCAAGGCGACCCTCTCCGCGCCCGACGAATCAGCATCAATCACGCTCGCTGGACCAGACGTTGCGAAGAGTGTCGGCACCCACGCCCGCTGATGGCCGTCCGGCGCTCGCTCGTCGAGACCCAGCAAACCGCGAAGCCGTTTCACCTCCTCGCGTAGGTCAACTACCTCCGCCTGAAGGTCAGCCGGCGCCAGTCCACCACCTTCGCTCACACCTCCATCGTGACACACCGACAACGTCCGATCGCGCCAAGCACTCAACGACCCAGAGACCCACTCCAGTCACCACCAGCAGCTCACCCAGCAGTCTTCGTGAGGCCCTGATCTAGACCCTGTGGCTACCAGCCGTCCCTAAACCCGCCGGACAACGTCAGTCTCACGATCTCGGGAGACGTCCGGGAACGTGCACGCTCATCAATCGGCGGCATCTGCAGCGGCCTGGACGACACCCGCCACTGACCGCTCGCCCACCAGCGACGGGGTCCTTGGCATTCCCCCAACATCAGCCAGCGGCGGACGCCAACGAACACCAGTGAAACGTATCTGCGCCCAAATCGAGCGATAGCTACCCGAGCTTCGACGCCCGCCTCGCACGTCTGGGGCTACCAGTTGGGCTACCAGCGCTCACCACCACCGAAAGATTTCGACCCGCAGCGCTCAATACAAGGG
This sequence comes from bacterium, assembly GCA_024228555.1. Lineage (GTDB taxonomy): Bacteria > Actinomycetota > Acidimicrobiia > Spongiisociales > UBA5794 > JAAETI01. Next base: position 974 of record JAAETI010000452.1, read on the forward strand.
AAAACAGTGGACCGTACAAGACTTGAACCAGCAACCCGAAGGGTTGCCGTGACCTCTCGCGTGTGAGGCGCCGCAGGGCCAGGTCGAATCCGCACCTGCCCGGGTGGGTGTGTACAGGGGCGTCCACTGCCGTCCGGGCCAGGACGCCGCTGATGGCAAGCAGTAGGGCAAGCAGCCCCTACTCGGCCGCGACGGATCGACAGGCTCGTGAGCCGCCCA
>JAAETI010000453.1 GCA_024228555.1 bacterium
GGCGGGACCGGGAAGCTCGCCGCGGACGCCGTCGATCAGCGACTCGGCCAGCCCCGTGATGCCGTAGAGCGGGGTGCGCAGCTCGTGGGAGGTGTTGGCCAGGAACTCGTCCTTGAGCTTGTCGACCTGCCGCAGGCGCTGGCTGGCAGCACGCTCGCGCTCGGCGGTCTGCCGCTCGCGCCGGAGCTCCCGCCGATGTTTGCGAACGTAGACCAGGATCACCGCCACGAGCGCCAGGCCGTAGAGGGTGTACGCCCACCAACTGCGATACCAAGGCGGCAGGATCCGAAAGCCAAAGGCGTCCTCCCGGCTGACGAAGCCGTAGACGTCGCGCGCCTGCACGCGGAAGACGTAGCGCCCTTCCCAGAGGTTGGTGTAGTCCTTGTCGGTCTCGGTGCTCCAGGCCGACCAGTCGTCGTCGAGGCCGTCGAGGCGGGTGCGGTACCGCGTGCGCTCGGGCGCATCGTAGCGGGGCGCGGCGAAGGCAAAGCGCAGCGCGTTGTTCTGGTACGGCCATGGCTCGGCCTCGCCGGGCTGCCCGAGTTGCCCGTCGTAGAGCACCGAGCCGTCTGTGGCAGTGATGCGTCGGATCCAGACCGAATAGTCGGTCGATTGATCGAGGGATCGATTGCCGTCGAGACGGATGAGCCCATCACGGCTGGTGATCCACACCTGGCCACCGGCTTCGGCAACAATGTCGTAGGGGGCCAAGTGGGGAACTCGGCGTAGCGCGGTTGGCGCGAACGTGTAGCCGCCGTCTGCTGACGGATACGCCACGCCTGAAGCCTCATCGGCTGCGATCCACACCCGGCTCTGCTGGTCTTCAGTCAGTCTGTTGATGCGGCCTGAGCCCTGGGCCAGCAAAGTGTCGAAGGTGGTGTCGGGCACGAAGCCGAGATCGCTGGTCTGCTCGTGGCTGTCCCGCGGCGATCCGGTCTCAGCATGCGTCCGATGAAACAGACCGGTCCCCTGGTCGCTCAGGAACGCCACCCGGCCGGCCAGGGTTGTGACACCGAGCCACCCGGGTGGCAGACCGTCCGCGACGCCAAACCGGGTGACGATCGGTTCGTCCGGGTCGGCGGTTGGGTCGAGTCGCAGAACCCCCGAGCTCTGTGTCCCCAGCCAGAGTTGTCCCAGCGCAACCTCGACAATGGTTCTTACCTGTTCCCGCACCCCGCTAATACGTACGGCGTCGGTCCATTGTCCAGCACTCAGACGCATCCGTATTAGTCCGTCGCTGAGGCCGAGGTAGAGCAGGTTCGGGTCCTGTCGGGAGCGATGCAGCGCGAAGACGTGCAACCCGGCCTCGGGCTCCCACAACCAATGTCCGGCGCCCACTTCAAAGAGACCTCCGTCGCACCCCGCCAATAGCGCTTCCTCTGTCGACAGCAGCGACCAGCACTGGCGGGAGACGCCGGGTATCGACTCGAAGCGCGCTGGACCGCCAGCTGCCGGCGGCTGCAGCTTGTAGATGCCCAGACTAGTGGTCGCGTAGCGACCGCCCTGATGCCGCGCGACCTGCTCGACGGTCCCTTGCAGGCCCAGCGTCTTGTCGAAGTAAGACAGCGACGTGTCCGTCTCGACGCGGGCCAGACCGTTGTTGAGGCCCAGCCACAGCCCGCCTTGCCTATCCACATAGGTAGACAAGATGTCCTCATCGCGCAAGCCTGAAGCCTCGTTTAGGATGCGCAACAGGCGTCCTCTGTCGTCAAGCAGGACCACTCCCCGCGCCGTGCCGATCGCCAGGCGGCCTTCGGGTAACAGGGTGGCATTGTATGGCTGCAACGGCGACAGAAGCTCGATCAAGCCGGGCTTGAAAGGACTACAGGCCGCCTCGGTGAGCCGCCGTGTTGAGCACTGAAACATGCCCCGGTCCTGGGTGACGACCATATATGCCGCCTCGCCCCAGGGTACAAGGCCTCGGATGACTTCCTCCTGGAACAAGTTGCCGCCCGGCGCCAGGGTCAAGGTATCGTCGAGCATCCGCATCAGCCCGAGGCCTCGTTGTTGGATGTAGAGGGTGTCGCCCAGCACGACGGTTCGACCAAATCGCGCTGCGGTACGCCAGACCTTCATTTCCCGGCCATTCCACCGGAAGAGTCGTTCGGAAGTTCGGAAATAGAGGCCTTCGGATGTATTCTCGATGCCCCAGACGTCGGCAAACACTCGATCGTCTGGGGGAACGTGATCCAGGAGCGAGACGTAGCGCATCCGACCCGCCGAATCGGCGGCGAGGTAGCCGAACTCGCCTTCCGTGCCGACGTAGACCAGCCCCTCGGTATCTATCGCCAAAGAAGAGGCATCGGTGTTACTGGAGGTCCGAATCAGGCGCCAGGAGACACCGTCGTATTCGAGCACGCCGTAGCCGTTGGCGACGTAGAGGAGACCCTCCGGACTTTGCAC
>JAAETI010000454.1 GCA_024228555.1 bacterium
CATTGCCGAGGCCATCTATTGCTTCATCCGACTCCTCGACTGACATGGCGGGCTGGGCGCAATGAATGTGATCTGGGGCATCGTCGTCGTGGTGTTGTCGCTACTGGCCTGGGGCGGTCAGACGCTGGCGTGGTTTGCTCCCTCCACTGCGGTGCGCTGGCAGCTGATGGAGGCCGAGGATGACGTCGAGCCCACATTCTGGGCCGACATCTGAGCTGAGGCTCTCTGGGATGCAATGACCCTCTGGGTGATGGCCGCAGCAGGCGTGCTATTGATCGCCGATGCAGCCGCATGGCCGTACTTGGGGCTCGTGGGCGGTGGGATGTATCTCTACTTCGGTGGCCGTGGAATCAGCGCCCGTCTCACTATGACCCGTCGGGGCCTACGCATCGGCACACCGGAGAGCGTGAGAACGGGCATCATCTTCCTCGCCGTGTGGGGAGCCATGGCCCTCATCACCATCGTCGCCGCCATCACTGCCCTCGAGAACTGACCAGCCGACGACCTATCAGACAGACACCATCCAGCACGGACCGAACCAGGGACCACATCTCTCATGACCGCCGATGCCTCGACCCCATTACGACCGACGAAACTGTTCTCGCTGCTGGATGCCAGACCCACAGGCCGCAAGGGTTGGAACGCCTGGCGTGCCGTGATCGGATTGGCATACCTCGCCGCAGCTGGCTTCAACCTCGTCTACACGTTGCCACGGACAGACGAGCTCGACGGCTACGCCGACGGTGCCTGGTTCGGATTCCTCAGCGACTTCATGCGAGACGTGTTCATGCCCAACGGAATAGCACTCATAGCCATGGTCATCATCTTCGAGATCGGCGTGGGAGCGTTCGTGCTCCACCGGGGCCGCTACGTCGACGTCGGAGTCGCCGCATCGGTCCTCTGGGTCCTGGCCGTTTTGCCGTTCCTGGCCTGGCCATATCTCATCACCAACCTCGTCCTCGCGCCTATCCAGGGCATCCTGTCCCTCCGCCGCTACGAAACCCCACTCTGGCATCGATGAGTTACCAGCCAACCCGGTCGAATAGAGGGCCGCGACGGCACATGGATCGGGAGTACCAGCGGCAGTCGCCCAGCTCTGACCACTCCTCCGCGATCAACGGGCCGACCCGACCTCGACCCACTGACGGGCAGCCGGGCCCAAATCCACTTCGCCACCCAACAGCTAGTCCCGGAACTGCGGTGATGCTCAGGGCGTCGCTACTGGGCGGAGTTGGCGGTTCCCTTCACCTGGGTCTACTTGCACGAGGCGAGTGGCAGCAGGCCGCCGATCATGCTCGGGTCCGGCCGCCCGGCGGCCGACGCACAGTCCCTCCGAAGGTGTTTGAGCATCACGTCTTGTCGGATGGGATGAGGTGTTTCTCGACGGTGCCATGTTGGAGCGCGAAACGGAGTGTGACGGTCCAGAAGATGGCCATGCCGCCGAGGGTGAAGTAGCCCCAGGCGGGAAGCTTGGCCAGCTCGAGCCAGCTGCGGAGCCCGGAAGACATGAAGACAATGAGGAGACCAACTGAGCTGATGACGAGCCAGAAGACCCTTCGGTCGGTGTTGACTGGGTGGCCTGGGTTGGCGAAGAACTTGTGGGGTGGTTGGAGGAACCAGACGGTTAGCAGCCCGGTGAGGATGAGGAAGACGACGAGCGATGTCCGTCCAAGGATGGCGGCCACTTCGGGTGTGGTGGCCTGGTCGGCACCGAGGCTGAACCCGACGGTGTCTTGCAGCCTCGAAAAGACGTTGCCGTCGAGCCCGTTGATGGCGATGGAGTAGGTGCCAACGAAAACGGCCACCCCGTAGAACAGGTTGGCGAGGGAGACTGGAACGATGAATCGGGCGAGCTGGGCTACGGTCACGTCGGTGGCTCGTACCGGGGTGGCCCAGAGGGCAAGTATGAACGTTGGGATCGTCACGGTTAGCAGGCCGTAGATCGTTTGAGCACCGGGGCTGAAGGGAAAGACCTGGTTGATGATCATGACGGCAATCGCCACTAGAGCCAGAGTCACAGACCGTGTGATGGTCAATCGGAGGATGTCGCGCATCCCGTTGACAACCCGCCGCCCTTCTTCGATAGCGGGACGTACGGCTGAGAATGAGTCGTTGAGCAGGACGAGGTCGGCTACACCGCGGGCGGCGCTGCTGCCGCTCTCCATGGCGATCCCGACATCGGCTGTCTTCAGGGCCAGAGTGTCGTTGACGCCGTCGCCGATCATGGCGACATAGTCGCCCCGGCGTTGGAGGGCGGACACGACCTGCTCTTTCTGGTCGGGGGCGATACGTCCGAAGATGTCAGCCCGTACTACGGCCTCGTCGAACTCTGCGGCCGACATGTTGGCCAACTCGGGCCCAGACACCAGTGTGAGATCGCCGGCAAGGCCGACCTGACGGGACAAAGCGGCAACGGTGTCTGGGTTGTCTCCGGAGATGACTTTGAGTCGGACGTCATCGGCGGTCAGGCCCTCGATCGTTTCCTTGGCTCCGATGCGGAGCTCGTCGGTGAGACCGACCAGAGCCAGTGGCACCAATGCGGGAACGGCGATCTCGCCGTCGGCATCATGCAACTGGGCGACTTCCTCGTTCCCAGCAAAGAGAAGGACACGCCGACCTACGCCGGTCCACTCGGCCAACACCTCATCGACCGAAAGCTCACTGGCCAGCATGGGCGACACCATCTCGACCGCACCCAGGACATAGGTGCCGCCATCGAGGGTCGCAGCGCTCCACTTGCGGGCCGAGGAGAACGGGACCTCGTCGCCGACCGGAGTCGGTTGGCCGTCAAGCCCGGCGATGAGGGCTTGTGTGGTCGCATTGGCCGATCCAGCGCTGGCTGCGAACGTAGCCAGGCGTGCTGCGGGGTCTGTGTCTGTGAGGCCCGGGTGTTCCAGGTCTGAGGCTTCGGAGAGTGGGAGGATCTCGGCGAGGCGAATCTTGTTTGTGGTGAGGGTGCCGGTCTTGTCGGTACAGAGCACGTTGACATGGCTCAGAGACTCAACAGCGTTGAGGCGCTGTACCAAAATGTCGGCATCGGCCAGGCGGGCCGCGCTCAACGAGTAGGTGACAGCGAAAATCAGGAATAGCCCAACGGGGATGACAGAGGCAGTGACCGTTGCGGTCTCAACGAGACGAACGGTCGAGTCCTGAGCGACGATGCCCTGAGCCAAGAACAACAAGCCAAAGAACACGGCGACAGTGATCAACATCCGGAGGATGTTGTCGACCAGGCGCTGGAGTGGAGTCTTCACGGCTTGGAAAGTCCGGGCGGTCGCAGTCAGCGAGGCCGCAAACGAGTCTGTGCCGACCCTAGTGATGCGAACCAATGCTTTGCCGCTCACGCAGTAGCTGCCGGAATGGACCTCGTGGCCCGATGCCTTGCGGACCGGATCCGATTCGCCTGTCAGCAGAGACTCGTCGAGCTCAATACCTCCGTCGGTGATGATCACACCATCGGCCACGATCTGGTCGCCAGTGCTTATGACCAATACGTCGTCGAGTACGACGCCGTCCGGAGTCGTTGATTGATCCTCACCATCGCGA
>JAAETI010000455.1 GCA_024228555.1 bacterium
ACTTCTTGTGACGTAAATCAAGAACCACACCTCCACGCCAGCCTTCAATTCGGCGCTCAAAGCAGAAGTTACCTTTTGCGTTCAGGGTGTGATCAGCCCGCCCTGCGGCGTTCCTGACCTGCGCGGGACGACGCTGCCATCTTCCATTTGAACGGGCACCTTCAGCCAGCGCTCGATATAGAGCAGCACCCAGGGGCAGTCCGTATGATGCCGGACCGCTTTGAGCAGTAGCTCCCAATCGATGCTATCGAAGTAGCCCTTGACGTCGATGTCGAGCACCCAGCCATAGTGCCAGCAGCGCTGACGCGTTTGTTCCAGGGCATCGATCGCCGACCTGCCGGGTCTGTAGCCATAGGAGTCAGCGTGGAACACTGGCTCCAGACGCGGCTCCAGATCGCGACGGACGACTTCCTGGGCAATGCGGTCCGCAACCGTTGGAATGCCCAACGGGCGCAAGCCGCCATCAGCCTTGGGAATCTCGACCCGCTGCACCGGCGATGGAAAATAGCTCCCCGACGACAGTCGATTCCAGAGCTTGTAGAGGTTGTTCGAAAGATCAACCTCGAAGTCCGCAATCGACTGCCCATCTACACCAGCCGCTCCCCGGTTGGCCTTCACACGTTTGAAAGCTTCCCAGACCTCCCTCTTGGGAATAGCGAACGGCTTTGCCTCAGCCACGGGGCTCCTCCTGTTGCCAGTTGGCCCCGAGCCTCGGCTGAACAACGCAGCCCCTTCGGTCCAGTCCCATTACAGAACCTTCACCCCTACTACGGGCTGCTCCGCCCCTGTGCTGCGCATCGGTACTCCGGTCCTCGCGGTTTGAGCCGCTTGTGACCGCTCCCTTGGTATCGCAACGACAGGTTCTCACGTTCCGCACAAGAGCCTGGCCCAGCTTCGCGCCGCCTACATGCCGGATGCCGCTCGGGCGGTCTTCAGGCAGCCCCCGAACTCCTCCCGGAGGAAGGGTCACCCCCCGGTTCTGACATCGTCTAATCCGCTTTCGACACTTCATCAGCGGTTCGCTTGCGCTCGCCTCTCTGGGCCTTACCTGCCGGGATCACGTCCCGACGTTTCTGCAACGCTCACCACCATCGCTCTTTACGACAGCAGCTTGCAGTGGTTTGGGATCGGCACCTGACAGCCGAACCCGAGGGACCTACCCTCATCTCTCGTACAGCATCGCACCTCCTTTCTTCGTTGGTGCGTTCGTGACACACGACCCAAAGC
>JAAETI010000456.1 GCA_024228555.1 bacterium
CTTTCTGGCTGACATGTTCGGTGGATGGACGAAAGCCAGCGGGCGATGGATACAACTAGCGGTATCCATCGAGCCAAGATCGACGTCCATCACATATGGAGACAATGATGAGCCCCGCCGAGAATGCGGATCCGATCTCGGGCCTGCGCGACACCGGAGCTCTCACTACCTGGCTCTATCGGATAGCCACCACAGTGGCCCTCGATCATCTCCGCGCCCAACGCCGCCGACCCACGGATGTGACCGACTCGCTCGATCCAGAGTCGGACCTGGCCGAAAATCTAGCCGCCGATGACCCCAGGCTTGATCATCTGATGGATCAACAAGAGATGAGCGAGTGCGTCAATTCCTATGTGGACGCCTTGTCTGACGACTACCGGGCAGTGATCGTGCTCCATGACCTGCACGGCCTCTCCAACCCCGAGATAGCTGGCCTGCTGGACTCTCCGTTGTCGACGGTCAAGATCCGGGTGCATCGGGCACGACTGCAACTGCACCAAGCAATTCTCGACAA
>JAAETI010000457.1 GCA_024228555.1 bacterium
AACGCTGAGTTGCGCGACGAATTCCTCCCTATTTCAACGGCTTGAGGCCTTGGCACACGGATTGCTTTCAGTGTGGTGCGGGCATGCATCGACAGCCTAGTTCACCTTGGCGGAACTGACGACTCTGTTTGATTTGGTTTCTTTTTTGGGCTTGCTGTCGGGCTCTTGTGTCGATTCTCTATCGCGACCGATTCGCGAAGGAGGATAGCCATGGGCCGAGCAGCCGCCAAGATTACCTTGAGCCCGGAAGAGCGTGAAGCGCTTGATCGTTTGATCCGCGCGCCCTCGACGTCGCAGCAGCTTGCGCTGCGCGCGCGCATGATCGTGCTGGCCTCGGAGGGCGTGAAAGTTGGTGAGACGGCCGCTTGCTTGAAGGTGTGGCGCAAGACGGTGAGCCAGTGGCGCGCCCGCTGGCTTGGCAGTTTGGGGAGCCCGGCTACGCCTGCGGAGCGCTTGAGCGATGCGCCGCGCTCAGGTGCGCCGCCTCGGATCACGGCCCAGGAGATCTGTGCGATCTTGGCCCTGGCCTGCGAGCGTCCTGAGGACAGCGATGTTCCTCTGAGCCATTGGAGCACGAGCGACCTTGCGCGCGAAGCGATGAGGCGAGGCCTTGTTGATCGGATCTCTCCGCGCTCGGTCGGGCGCTTTTTAAAAGGGTGCGGACCTCAAGCCCCATCTGCGGCGCTTTTGGTTGACGCCCAAGGCGGATCCTGAATTCGATGCCAAGTGCGAGGATATCTGCGCGGTCTATGGCAGCGCCCTGAAGGACGCCGAGCAGGTTCGGACACTCTCGGTCGACGAGATGACCGGCATACAGGCGCTGGAACGCGCCGCGCCGGGAGTGTCAGACGAAGTGTGTGAGCAGTTGATGTGCGGGTTTAGATCAGTTTGTCGCACGTAGTCTGTCTCCGAACAGGATATCGAATTGATTGAGGGCAGGCAGCCATTCTTTTGGTGCAGCCTTCCAGCGCTTCTCAATGTTCCTGAGAGCCAAGAAGAGCAGCTTGGCCGCGGCCTGGTCGTTGGGGAAATGCCCCCTGGTCTTGATGATCTTTCGCAGCCCCCGGTTCAGGCTCTCTATGGCATTAGTGGTGTAGATCAAGCGGCGGATCTGAGGTGGATAAGCAAACATCGGGATGATCTCCTCCCAGTTCCGACGCCAGCTGGCCGCGATCGAGGGGTACTGGGCGTCCCAGAGCTGCTCGAATTCGGCCAGACGATCAGCTGCAACCTCGATAGTCTCGGACTGATAGATCGCCTTCATATCCTTGGCCACTTCGCGCCGATCCTTGTAGGAGCAGAGAGACAGGCCATGGCGCATCAGATGCACGATGCAAGTCTGGACCTGGGTCTCGGGAAAGACACTGTTGATCGCTTGTGGAAAGCCTTTGAGGCCATCGACTACCGCAATCAGGCAATCCATGACACCACGGGCCCTCAGCTCGTTCATGACCCGGAGCCAGAACTTGGCCCCCTCGGTCTGCTCGATCCAGAGGCCCAGGATCTCTTTGGTGCCATCTGTGGTGATGCCGATCGCCAGATAGACGGCCTTGTTGCGGACTGTACCTTCGTCTCGGATCTTCACGAATAGAGCGTCGAAGAAGATAACCGGGTAGATCCGATCCAAGGGCCGGGTCTGCCAGGCCTTGACTTCGTCGATCACCGCGTCGGTCACCCGGCTGATCAGATCAGCTGAGACCGAGATCCCGTAGAGCTCATCGAGATGAGCCCGGATCTCGCGTTGGCTCATCCCGCGAGCGTAGAGCGAAATCACCTTCGCGTCGAAACCCGGCAGCCGACTCTGGCCCTTCTTGACCAGCTGCGGCTCGTAGCTTCCGTTGCGATCCCGCGGAACCGCAACCTCGACCGAGCTGCTGTCCGTCAGAACCCGTTTCTTGCTGTGACCGTTGCGATTGTTCCCGCTGCCCAGCCCGGACGGATCGCCCTTCTCGTAACCCAGATGCTCCGTCAGCTCAGCGCCGAATACTCGTTCCATCAAGGCCTTCTGCAGATCCCCCAGAAGACCCTCTTCGCCAATAAGATCATCAGGGCCCTCGTAGCCCTCGAGCAGCTCGTCCAGAAGTTCCTTGCGTATCTCTTTCATCGTGCTTCCTCCTAAGATGGATTGAAGCACATCACCCGCTTACACAGCTAATCGGACAGTCTCAGCATCGCTGCTCGCAGACCTTGCCGTAGACCTCGCGCAAAGCCTTCCAGAAGCCCAGTGCACCGTCGCCGACCGCCAGTTCGGGAGCGACATCGAGACCACGAAGCTTGAGGTCTAGAAGCAACTCGCGCCACGACTGGCTGCTCTCGCGGTAGCCGTCGGCGATCGCCAGCAGCTCCTTCTTGCCCTGTGCATCGGCGCCGATGATGACCAGGATGCACTGCTTGTCGTCCTCCAGGCGCGGCTGGAAGTGCACCCCATCAGCCCAGATGTAGAGG
>JAAETI010000458.1 GCA_024228555.1 bacterium
GCGTGGCGACCCGCTCCCCACCCTCGGGACCCTCGGTGACATCAACCCATCAACAATCCTCACTCCTGCGATCCCGGCTGCGGGAGGGGCCCATGGCGGGGACCGGATCTATTTCGGGTGTGGGGCTGATGGTGGAGACATGGTCTGGACCCCCGACGAGCCAGGCAAGGCGATGCTGTTCATCGGAGGCCGGCAAGGCGGCGGGAAAGGAATCCTGGCCAAAGTCCTCTTCGCTCAAGCGCTGACCGCTGGTTGGCGGATCCAAGTGTGTAATCCGAAACGAGTCGGCGAGTTCCGCTGGCTTGGGTCCTCAGCCACGGTAGCGAAGACCCCCGCCGCGATGATGGCCCTGATTCACGACTTCCGTGTCGAGCTCGATCGCCGAGCGGATGTGTTGGACGAAGCCTTCGGGGCTGACTCCTGGACTGATGTCCCCCACCATCTCCTGGCCGAACATCAGATGGCCCATCGGGACCTTCTCGTTATCGACGAGTTCGTGACCCTGATGGCCATGAAAGGCACAGTCCCACCGCTCGCCCCGCCGCCGGGTGCCCCGAAAGGGTCACGCCCCATCGACCCCTACGCCGTGATGGTCGGTGATCTCCAAGCCATCGCTGCTATGGGCCGTGCCCTGGGCATGTCGTTGGTCCTTCTCACTCAGCATCCGATCGCTGAGCATATGGGACCGTTTGGGTCAACGGTGAAGGCGAACATGGGGGCCAAGATCGGCGTCGGGTCTCTCGAGGCCGAGGGAGCGGGGTCGCTGTTCGGCAAAGCCCAGGGCGAAACGATCAGTCAACTATTGCGGGCTGGGATTCCTGGGCGGTGTGTCTATGAGGGACTCACCACCAGCGATGGGGGCGGCTGGAAACTCGGACAGGGCCTCTACGCCCACACCAACC
>JAAETI010000459.1 GCA_024228555.1 bacterium
AACAGCGCCAGCACCATCGATAACAGTACTGAGATCTCCATCGGCGACGACAGCCACTTTAACGTCATCGGTGACAAGACAGTCCCAGGGCTGTTCAACATCGTCGCACGCAACGACGTGGATGCCTACGACGAGGTGCAGATGGATTCCGGCGGTGCCGTCGCCAACGCCAAGGGTGTATCGACCATCGACAACGATACCAGCATCGCCCGTGTCACCATCGGCGAGAGATCCATGCTGGAGAGCATCGGCGACATCGCCATCGGCACCCGTACCGATGCCAGACTGCGTACCCGCTCATACGTCGATACCTACGGGCTGGCAGGCGCCGGCGAGGGGAAGACCCGCTCGCGTATCAATACCGACCACGACCTGACAGTCGGCAGCGGCACTACGCTGCGTGCCGGCGGCGATCTGATACTGGGCGCGGGTCGTGCCGCTGGCGTGGCAAGCAACCTGAACGCCGATGCCAAGACCAAGCTATGGAACAAGACGGCGGTGCCCTTTAGCACCGATCCCGAGGCACATGGCGAAATTACCCAGGATAGCCTGATAACCATCGCCAGTACCGCCAAGGCGCTGGCAGTTGGCGATCTCTATCTGAACACCTCTGACGGTTCGCATGTCGCTGTCGGTGACGGCACAGGTACCGATGCTTACCGCGAAGCCGCCGAAGGGGTAACCAATTTCTTCGGAGATATCGTCGGCGCCGACGATGTCAGCTTCGATATCGAGGGCGGCACCACCCACGACTCGTCACGCTCCGGCGTAGCTGTCGAGGGCGAGGCACGTGCGGGCATCCAGCACCACCAGTTCCTCACCATCGCAAACGATGGCTCAGTTGCCATTGGTGCAGATGGTAGTCCCATTCAATCTGAAGGCGTAAATTTTACTCTGCTTAACAATGTATCGCTTAACAACGAACTGCAGACCCGCATCGATGCATTGCGTGCGCTGGAGATCGACTATGCCGACGCACCCGACATCGCCCAGGCATTCAAAGCCGAGGCGGATTTTCTTGAGATCAAGCTTGCCGATCTGGGTGGTGCTACCGTTAATGTCGACTTCCTGGTGGTTGATGATGTGTTCGCCCGCTCCGGCGACGTGCATATCAGCGGCGATTACTTGCAGGGCAGTGGCCTGATTGAGGCGCCGGGTGATACGCATATTGAAATCTGGAACCAATCGGAGCGCTTCCTACGCCTGGGCGAGTTGACCATCCCAGAGGATGAGGGCGGTCATGTGCTATTCAACACGGTGCCGGTCAGCTCCGGGGTTGAGGTTACCAGTAAGTCCATCGGCGGTTCCGGTAATGCAAACGGCATGACCGTAATCGACGCCACAAACTCCAACCCACCGTTGATCGAAGTGCTCAGCACCAATGTTGGAGCAGATCCGCTGGCAGGTATTTTCCTCGACGAGAACATAAGCAATCGCCGCGGCCTGGTCTCCGTATACAGCGAGGGTGATCTGTCGGTGTCGAAGCAGATCGATGCCAAGGCAGTGGAACTGAAGGCCGGACGCGATGTAATGCTGGGCTTCATCTACGGCTTCCGCCACCTGGGAGGTGATCCGACCACACACTACCCCTTTACAGTACACGCCACCCAGTCGGAAAGCACACTCAAGTACGACCATGGTGTGGGTTATGCGCCCGAAAGCAGCCCAACCGAGAACGGCATCCTGGCCGGCAACAATGTGTTCATCTCCGCCGAGCGGCTGAACATCAATAACACCATCCAGAGCGGCCGCCCCTACCGTGCGCTGACCATCACCGATGCCATGATGGCGAATCGTAACAACGCTCCCATTGACGCAGCTAACAACGATTGGCGCACCCTCAATTTCGTTCCCGGTACCGAGAACAGCCTGCCCGAGGATTTCGTACGCGCCTGGTGGAATCAACAGGACCAGCGTATCGTGCTCGAACCGATGCGGGTCGAGGGCGGTAAGATCGTACTGTTCGGCGACATCTTCAGCACCGGCAACGGCCTGTTGAAGGCGCTGGACGGTTTCGGACGGATCAGCGTCGACAACCAGACCAGCTACGCGATGGAGCTGCGCCGCACGGATACCGGCCAGGGTGCTGAAGGCATCGAAGGGCGTATCCAGATCACCGATACAGCGAAGAAGGTGTACGATGCCAGCAGCGGTCTGTGGAAACCCACCACGACACTGCTAAGCCGTCTCGGCAACGAGATTTACACCGAAACCAGCTATCTCGACGCTACCAACAACGCGGTTATCATCACCTCTGGTGCGGACATCAACGCCACAACCAATGCTGATGGCGCATACCGCAACACCATCTACCAACCGAAGGTAAACCGCCGCTTACATTGGGTGAACGGCGACCACACGGTGGACACAAAGGTCGATGTCTATGACACATCAAAGCTCCTTGACCTGGGGTCACTGGGGGACTGGCTCGCCGCAGACGACGACTACAGCCATACCAATCATGGAACGCCGAAATATACGCCGCGCATCGCCGGCGATTACCTGGCAAACGAGACCCGGCCCCAGGACTACTACTTCGACTACACAAAGAGGGATACCGGCTGGGTTTATCAGGGCGAGGAAAAGCGAGAGTACTGGTCCGGCGCCAACAAACACTACGAGTCCAAAAAGAGCTACAAACGCACGATCAACGAGTACTACAACCACAGCATCGCTGCCGACAAGCCGATCAACGTCGCCTTCACCGGCTGGGACGAGGGGAACCTGAACATCCAGAGTCTTGGCGCCGTCTATCTGACCAACCTGGTGCTCAACAGCAAGGGCATCACCGAGATCAGTGCCAACGCCGGCATCTTCAAAGAGGGCGATAAAGCGGTCATCGAAGCCAAGAACCTGACCCTGCGCGCCATGGCGGCCGGTATCGGTGGTCTGGCCGCAGCCGACATGATGAAGGTCGACCTGACTGGCAGCGTGGTCAATATGTACAGCATGGATGATATCTATATGTATGAAGTGGACGGCGACCTGACCATCGGCGAGATCGTCTCCACTACTGGTGACGTTCATCTGTCGGCTGATCTGGGCATCAAGACCGTCACCTCACCCTCCGGTGTGCATGTAACCGGCAACCAGATCACGCTGGAGTCCACCTACGGCGCCATCGGTAACAGTGCTGCCGACCCGGTGGTCATCAACTCCAACGCTGCCGGTGGATACACTGTTACCGCCGATGCAGCCGGCGATATCCATCTCAAAGAGAGCAGCGGCGATGTGCGGGCCAACCGGATCGCCTCGCGCGGCGGCGACGTAAATCTCTTCGTGCCGAATGGCGGCCTGATCGATGCCAACGGCGACGAGACCCCGGACATCGCCGCCGAGCAGGCTCTGAGTAAATTCTATGCCGACCAGATCGGCCTGCTCGATCCGACCGCGGTACAGACACGCAAGGACGCCACGGTGGCGGCCTATGAATCCAGCATGAACGCCGCCTACGAGAGTTATTGGCGTGATAAACGAGGCTTGTCGGTAGATGCACAGGGTGAGTACCAGTACGACTCATACGACCCTGACGTCAGCTTCAGTTTCGCAGCCGGCGAAGCGGCCGCACTCAGGCAATCTGGCTGGGATGATGCTGGCATCGCCGAGTACCAACAGAACCTGACGGATAAGTACCGTCAGTTCGGCCTGGCCGCCTATGAAGAGGGATTTCAATACAATGCTACACCAACCGAGCGCAGCGGCCTGACCGAGGGTGCAGCATGGACCAACGGTGAGATCACCAACGCCCTGCCCCGCTCTCTGTTCCTCAAGACCGTGTCCGATACGGAAACCCGCATCGAGGGCGCCAACGTGGCAGGTCGCAATATACTGATCGATGTTGCAGCAGGTGTCGGCAACGACCGCCCGGATGTGATCATCGTGAAGGGCACCAAGACCAGCGAACTGACCGATAACCAGCGCCTGGCATTGGCAGCTGCGGAACGTGAAGACGTCACCTTCAGCGCGACCCAGGTGGCCATTTCACAGAAGGAGGATCTCGATGTCGCTCTGATTCCCGGCGGCAAGCTGACACTGACCGCCAATGGACGGGTACTGCTGGGGTCCGAGACCGACCTGAATATTCAGTCGCTCAGCGGAGACGCGGTGCGGATCAAGGCCGGCGGTGGTGTGTATAACGCCGACCTGCCCGGTGCCGGCGCAACCATTACTGCCACAAGTGCGGTACTCGAAGCCAGCCAGGGCGGTCTGGGCACAGAGGCCTCACCGTTGCGACTCTCCGTCGCCGACGGCGGGCGCCTGACCGCCCGCGGTCGCCAGAACGTGGTGCTCAGCGAACTCAGCGGCGATATGCTGATCGACTTTATCTACTCCACCGATCTGATCGCACTGAGTGCGCCCGGCACCTTGCTGGATGCCAATCTGGACTTTCTCGCCAACCTGCGTGGCGAGGCCATCCAGCTCACGGCCAACCGGATCGGCCTGGGTGCGACTCCGGATGGTGTGGACTACCTTGACATCACCCACAATCCGAACCGGCAGGTGGACGCCAGTGCGCCGGCAGGTATCTTCCTGTTCAGTCCAGAGCAAATACTGACTCTGGGCATCATCGACTCCGCCGCTGATCTGAAAGCGATCGCCGGCCTGCGCGGCATCGGCTTTGCACAGGATCTGAAAGTTGGTGGCGACCTGCTGCTGCAGGCCAACGCTGACATCACCCTGGCCGGGGGTCAGACGTTGGACGTAGCGGGTACTACCAGGCTCATCGCCAACGGCTCTCTGCTGCTGGATGGCACGCTGAACAGTGCTGATTCTGTCGATCTTCGGGCTGCGGACAGCGTGCGTCTGCTCAACGTTGACTCAGGCGCAGCCGGGCGCATAGACGCCGGTGCCGGCGGTATCACCATAAACGGTGCATTCCAGGCTGCCAACGACCTGCTGTTCAACAGCATCGGCAACATTCTGGGCGTGGGTAACGACATCCACCTGATCGGCCAGAACTTCACTCTGACCAGCAGTGCCGGTACAGTGGGCAGCCCTGCACTGTATCTGGTGGGTGACAGCCACGGCAAGGTGAACATCGCCGCCAGTGATGGCGTCTATTACGAAGAACGTATCGGCAACCTGCTATCCGACAGCATAACCAGCACCAACGGTTCACTGAACCTGTTGCTGGCCGGCAATGGCTTGCTGGGGAAACTGACCGCACCGGATACGGTTCGGGTTGAAGCCGGCGGAACTTTGCTGAATATCGATGAGACCGAATCCCGCAAGGCAATCCTGAAAGTAAACGGCGAAGGCGGTACGCTGCAGGTTGGTCGCATCACAGTGTCTGAGTATTTGCAGGGACAGGCAGACAACATGCGGCTACCGAATGTGTTCAACCCAGGCAACGATGATCTGCACATAGCACTGACCGGAAATGACGGCGGTGTGGCCGATAGCCTGACACTGCAGACCACGGGCGGCGGCAAGGTTATATTCGATGACTTGAAGGTGGCCAATTTCAATCTGACCTTCAGCAACGACCTGGTCGCGTTGTACGGCATGGAGGTCGGTGAGCGTGCCTTCATCACTACGCCGATCCACCAGATTGTCATAGATAACGTCAACCGACGCTTGTACGACGACGCCTCCGCTCAGCTCGACAGCTTGAATAAACCGTTCGATCTGGTGCTCTATAATGAACGCCGCTTCGATACCAATGCGTTGCTGATCAATTACAATCCGGATTTTATCGCCAATGGGTTCAGCACTGAGAACAGCCTGACACGGCTGCAGGTGAAGCGCGACACCCTGCCTGAACTCGCCTCTGCTCAATTCCAGCAGGAGATCACGCTGATCGATGCAATGGTATTGGCTGACGCACTGTCATCCTACCTCGCACCTGCGGCTGGCCCGGCGGTAACCAGCAAGGATGAAGATGAGTGGCTCAGTGATCTGGAGCAGGCACAGGATGAGAGCGACATCCAGATTATTCAATGATCCGAATTCGTAGAGTGAGGGGAAAGTATTTGAACATCAACAGCTACGTCCTTGGCGGCAGCCTACTTATTTTAACGCTGCCGGCCTGGGGCCAGGTGGTACCGCGACCGGGTGCTATCCTGGAGCAGCAACGGCAACAGCGGGACCTGCTGCGCCGGCAACAGAATCAGGCGAATCCCAAGCGAGTTCCCGAAGATGCTGTGCAGGACGAAGTCACACCGAAAAGCACCGGTAAACCACCGGCCAAGAGTGCGAAATTCATGCTCAGGCGCGTGAAAACCGGTGCTTCAGATGTGCTCAGTGAAAGCGATATCCAAGCCATAACCGCACCTTATGTCGGACGGCAGGTGACAATAGCTGACCTGTTCGCACTGGTTGCCGATTTCAACAAAGCGTACAAGAGATCTAAAGTGATTGGGGCCAAAGCGGTATTGCCTCCGCAGAAGATCAAGGATGGCATGGTAACCATCCGCCTTATCGAGGGCCGGGTGGGTACAGTCAGGGTCGCAGAGTTGCGTGATACCCGGCCGGACTACATCACCGATCGTCTGGCACTGGAGTCCGGGGGACTGCTCTATCTGGATGACCTTGAGGAGAGGCTGTTCCGTTTCAACTCTCTCAACGACATCAAGATCCGCGCTGTACTCAAACCGGGCGAGACGTTCGGCAGCACCGACTACGAGATGCGGGCTGCGGAGCCACAGCGGCGCAGCTATAACGTCTTTGCCGACAATGCCGGCACCAGTGACGTCGGTGAGTACCGCATGGGATTCAACTACACTGACAACAGCCTTACCGGTCGGCGTGATGTGCTGGGTCTGGGAGCCCACAAGGGCGAAGGCTCGCGTGGTGTATACGTCTCCTACAACATTCCCGTTGGGACAAAGGGAACACGACTGGGCTTGAGCGCCGACTACTCCGACATCGAGATTATCGATGGTCTGCTGGAGCCGCTGAATGTCACTGGCGATTCATGGAACCTGGGACTATTCGCCACCCATCCGCTGCATGTCGGGCGGGACTATGTCATGAACGGCTTTGCCGGTTTTAACGCCAAATCATCCAGCACCGATTTCGACGATGTCACGTTATTCAATACCGACGTGCGTACCTTATCCATGGGCATAGATGCAGAGGCCCATGATCTGGACGGCTCCTGGTATACACGCCACTACCTGACCTTTGGACCTGATGGAGCTGGTAACGATACCCGCTTCACCAAGTACAATGGCGAAGGCAGCTGGGTAAAGATCCTGCCCAACCAGTGGGTGGTGACATTGCGCGGCAAGGTACAGCTCTCCGACCAGGACCTCATGCCATCATCCGAGCAGTTCCAGGTGGGCGGCATGTCCACGGTACGTGGCTATCCGGAAGGTCTGTTGATCGGTGACCAGGGCTATATGTTCAGCGCCGAGGCGAGCATCCCCTGGCCTGGAGATGACAGCTTCGGTGATCCGTTTGCCGCCCAGGCGCGCGCACTGATGTTCTTCGACCATGGTGCGGCTTTCCCTTTCAAGGGTAACAATGAAGACACCGACCGGGACGACTACCTGACCAGTGTCGGCCTCGGCCTGCAGATCAACCTGGGCCCAAAGCTGAGGGGACGAATTGTGGTGGCCCAGCCACTATTCCAGCGGGAAGACAACGAAGACGGTACGACCCTGCACTTTTATCTGGAATCGACACCTTTTTGAGCATGTATCATCCTAAAAACCGCAGTTGGCTCACGAAAGTCCAGGCAAGCTCTTGGCGCACCTAGCAAAACAGAAAAACTTCTCATCACCAACAAGGTGATCACGAGTTTTTCTATTTCACTATGCACACCAATATCTTACCTCTC
>JAAETI010000460.1 GCA_024228555.1 bacterium
CCCTCCCAAGAGGCCCCGTTTGGCTGGTAATTGCCTACAATGGACCCCACGCACACCCCCGCGACCCACCCCGCTTCCCCCCACTCTCCCGAAACTGCCCGCTTGGAATTCCTATCCACCGCGCGTTGAATCTTGAACAGTCGCTCGTAGGTCGCGTCGAGCTTGCGTTCTAGCTTCCGGTCGTCGGTGTGGTTCGACGTGGCAGCTATGTCGCCCAGCATGTCCTCCATGTCGTCGAGCGTGAACTTGCCGACGAGCTGAGTGGCTTCCCGACCACGGGCACGAGGCGCTCCATGTACTCGGGGTCCATGAACGTCTCGGCGAGGATGAGGTCCCTCTCGGTCGCGCTCATGCGCAACTCGATCGGTATTCCCGGTGCGGTGGATTGTTTCTTCATCGGCAGTCAATCACTCTCCAGATCCTCCGGTGCGGGTCGTCGGACGCCGAGCTTGTCGGAGCGCAGCTCCATCTCCCGCATCGTCCGCTCGATCATCGGCTCCATCTCCTCCATGAGCATGAACATCTCCTTGTTCCGCCCAAGGAACTCCCGGCCAGGACCGTGCACAATCATCTCTACCGAGTGCTGGAATTCCTGGAGGGCTTGCCGCGCCTCTCCGGGGCGGCCATTTCTTGCCACCCGGTAGGCTTCCATCCCCAGTTCGTACACCCAGGGTAGCGACTCTCGAAACAGGCTCGCCATCATCAACACTCCCGTTGCGGGATGGCTCCCTGGCCCCCTCTCCAGCATCTCCCGAAACATCATCGGGTGGAAGCGCCTGCCGCGCTTCGAACGCCCCAACGGAAACGAGTCTGAGTGCTCTTCGATCCTCATTGGGAGGACCCTGATAGCTTTCTGGATCTCGTCGAGAACACCATCCTCGTCGCTGGTGCCGATTTTGCTTTCGAGCTTGCTTAGACCGCTACGAATGTCCGAAACGGCAGCGACTAGATCAGCCAGTGACCGCTCCTCTGGCTTTTCGCTTTGTCGGAGTAGTTGGAGATCAAGAGATACTGAAATCGGGGTCTCGATGTCCGTAGAATCTGCCTCCAGCGCCCGAACTTGCTCAACAATCTGATTCTTGGCGGACTCAACACTGTCCAAGTCACGGTGGTCCACATGAATCGTCCGTGAACCTGCCACGTCGAATGGGATCAGCTCACCCTTCTTGATGAGTTGCACTAGCGGCTTTCTGAGGGCGTGACGAATGGCCAGCTCGTAAAAGACATTGGGGTTTCGTTCCGTTAGGTCCGCGATGACAAGCGGGTCATTGACGATGTGCTGGATTACCTGGCTGGTAATCATCCCGGGCTTATCAATCTCATCCGCTCTGATCGCCTGGTATCCACACGTCTCGGCGGCTGGCCTGATTACATGACGGAGCACTTGGTCCGACCGCTTGCGTGTGTCCGAATCCTGATCGCCAATCGGCGCAATAACGAAACAGCTCTTCTCTTCGTTCGACATTGGTGTGGTTTTACCTTGTGTTATGGCGGCGAGCCTTGGCGTTAGCGGCGATCTTCGCCGTAGTTCGAGATTGGAATCAGGGATACTTCCATTGTGACGACATAGCGTACATTCCAGACGTGGACGTTGAAGTCCCCGCGAGGCGTATCCAAGCGGCCGATTCGGTTCTGGTCCGCAATCTCGGCAAGTTGCTGGAATTGCTGGTTCCACTCCCCGATGCGGCAACCAACAAACTCGTCGACTAGAAGGCCAGTCAATGAGGTCGCGTGACGAAGCACTGATAATCGGCCAATGTGATTCCCTTGGACGGCACTTGCCAATCCAGCGACCGTATGTGCCTGGACGCACGGAAGGGTCAGGTGCGGCACTGGGTGGTCGAAAAATAGGTAGTAGGAGCTGACGGCGCTACGAACAAGCTCATCAAGCTGCTTCTTGTCGATCCGAAAGTCACCGAGGGCCGCACCATTTCCAGCGTTGCCTATACTGCCCAGCCAGAACAGCCACGGATGCCTTGCCCTTCGGAGACTGGGTGGGCGTATCGGCACGGGAAACATGTGGAGTAGGTAGTCCTCCATCTCCGCGCTTGTGATTCCGAATTGTCTTTGCGTCTCGCTGTCGATTCGCCGCAACGTCCGGTCTGACAATGGGCCGAGCCTCTTAGCCTGTATCAGGATGCCGCGCTCGGACGTGAATTCCCTGTCCCAGCGCACCCGAAGGATGAAAGCGATGTCCGCGCCAAGTGCGTCGCCCTTGGGATCGCGCATGTCACAAACGGAGAAGTCGAACTTGGACACGGAGGGGTGGCCTTCGCGTGATCCAGAGAGATCCCGGATTGCGCCGTTCACCGTTTCGAGTCGCCTTTGAAGCTCTTCGACCAGTACGGTCGTGAGAACGTCTTCTTGTCGCTCAATCTCTCCACGCTGGTCCATACGATCGGCAAGAAGACGCTCCGCCCCTTGCACCGCTTCGTGAAGCAGTGAGAGGAAGCTCGTTCCCTGAAGCCAGTGATCGTGCGCTGTCATATTAGCTTGTGATTCCCTTGAAGGGGAATTCAACCTGAGCATACGGGAATGGGCGCGACACCCGAAGCAGGCAATCCTGCCTTTTCTGCCGCCACCCCGCCGCCGATCCTCGCCCCGGAGGCCCCGTTTGGCTGCCAATTGCCTACAATCCGTCCCCATGCTCCCCCCCCCGCCCCACCTGGCTCCCCCCGCTCTCCTGAAACTGCCCGCTTGGAATTCCTATCCACGCAGAGTTCGAGAGTCCGCCATCAGAGGATCATATTGCGACACTTCAGTGGCGCCGTGGTTTTTCAGCAAAGGCACCGCTCGCAAGCACCAGGATGGGGGATACTCACTCGCCCTAAACGTTCAAGGCTCCGCTCGAAAAACCGAATGGGCAATGACTCGTTTTTGGGGAACTGCTCTCCAAACAGAACAAGGAACCATGACCATGAAAAGCTCTCGCCTCTTCGCAACTCTCGGCCTAGTCCTGGCCTTCCCAGGTGTCTCCGCCCAAGCGCAAAGCTCCACGCCGGTTGAATCCAACTGGATCGCAAACGTTTCTACTCGAGCATCCGCTCGGCAGGGCGACACGATCTACATTGGAGGAAACTTCAACGTGATCGGCCCCAGCACGGGAGCCGGTGCTCCGATCGACATGGCAACCGGACAGCTATCCGGGAACTTCCCAATCATAACCGCGGATTGGCAAGACGGTGCCTTGGCCTGCGTTGGCGACAACTCCGGGGGTTGGTACGTTGGTGGAGATTTCTCGGGCATCGGGGGGGTCGAACATCACTCCCTAGCCCACATCTTGCCGGACGGCACCCTTGACGAAACATGGGCACCCGACTTTGAGGGGTGGGCGCCGGGCAGCCGCGGCGAAGTTTATGAGCTGCTGTTGGACGGCACTACACTCTATGTGGCGGGCTTCTTTACCAAGATCGATGGTCAACTAGCGGGCAACCTCGCTGCTTTTGATACGACCACCGGTGCCCGGATTGCCTGGGATCCGGATGCCGATGGAACCGTCTACGACATGGATGTATCTGGCACCACACTCTATGTGGGCGGTGATTTTTCAAATATCGGTGGCCAATCGCGTGACTACCTCGCGGCATTTGACACGAACACCGGACTCATTACGGCCTGGGACCCGGGTGCGGACGACTACGTCTACTCCATTCACCACTCAACGGGCGTGGTCTATGTCGGAGGTGATTTCTCGGCCGTCGACGGGCAGTCTCGTAACGGGGTAGCCGCGGTAGACGCTACAACTGGCCTCGTGACAAGCTGGGATCCGAACGCGGACAGCAGCGCAGAAGTCTATGCGCTTGCCACTTACGGAACCACACTCTATGTCGGTGGTTTTTTCGACCAAATGGGCGGTCAGGCGCGGGACGACCTCGCTGCATTCGACACCACTACTGGGCAGTTGCTTCCATTTAGCTCGACCTCGGATAATTACATTACAAGCTTGCTCGTTGCAGGCACGAACATATACGTCGGCGGCGGTTTCTCCCAAATGAGTGGGGTGGATTGTGTTGGTGTCGCAGCATTCGATCTCGCGACCGGCGTGCTAGACCCCAACGTGCCGGTCGCAAATGCCACCGTCCAGGCCCTCGCCGCCCAGGGCTCGACCCTGTGGGTTGGTGGAATCTTCACTAGTATTGGTGGCGTTGTTCGCAAGGGCCTCGCAGCAATCGATTCGACGACCGGAATCCCCACGGCTTGGAATCCTGGAACCGATGATGACATCCTGGTTAGGGTGCTCGAGGTAGATGGATCGAATCTATACATTGGAGGCCGAATCAATGAGGTTGATGGTCAGCCTCGCAACGGTCTTGCCGTCGTGGATTTGGCGAGTGGCAACGTGACGCCGTGGAATCCCGATGCGGGCATTGGGGGGGAAGTGTATTGCTTGAGCATCTCCGGATCGAGCGTGTTCGCCGGAGGCCGGTTTTCCCAGCTTGGTGGAGCGGGGCGAAACAACCTTGCCGCTGTCGACATCAACAACGGACTGGCAACCAGTTTTGCTCCTCAGCCGGACGGCTGGTCCATCAATGAGCTCCTGCTCAGCTCGGACGAGAGTCTGCTCTACGTAGCCGGTGATTATGACGTGATCGCCGGTTTAACAAGGGACAGCCTCGCAGCAATCGACATAGCAACAGGCCTCGCAACATCCTGGATTCCGCAACCCGTGGGCGGGAAGGTCTATTCCCTTGAGATGTCCTCGGATGGATCGATACTCTACGCAGGTGGAGGGTTTAGCACGATTGCGGGACAACCTCGCGAGAGCTTGGCAGCCTTTGATACAGCCACTCACACGTTGACGTCCTTCGACCCTGGAGCCTCGGCCGAAGTCTGGAGCCTTGAGTTCTCAGGGGATGAAGCTGTGCTCTATGCTCAGGGGCAGTTCACGACCCTCGGCGGGCAGCCGCGCAGCGGCCTGGGTGCCGTCGACATGGTCACCGAAGCAGCTACGGATTGGGCCCCCCCGACGAGGTACGGTGCGCCCGGTTTCAGTTCCACCCGGTTCGCCCTCGCCGCTCACGGCTCCTCGGTCTACACCGGAGTTCGTTTCACGATGGGCCTGAGTGCTCCTCGAAGTGGGTTTGTGGAATTCGGACGTTATGGCCAATTCGGTTCGGAGTATTGCACGGCGACCGTGAACTCCACTGGCTCCGTCTCCACGATCTACGGTACTGGCAGCGATGTCGCCGCGGACAACCTCTTCACCCTCGTGGCGGAGCAAGTCCCGGATGGTCAGCTCATGTACTTCATCGGCTCCTATGGCGCGGGCCAGGTGAACAACCCGGGTGGCTCGAATGGTAACCTCTGCGTCGGTGGTGGTCTTGCCATGGCCCGCTTCCTACCTACTGCGGGAACCACTGCGGGAGGCATGTACAGCGCTTCTCCTAACCTTCATGATGTCCCCCTCAACACGGGAAGCGTCGAGATGATCCTTTCGGGCGACACTTTCCGATTCCAGGGCTGGCACCGCGAAAATGGAGGCCAGAGCAACTTCACCCCCGGTTTGGAAGTGACCTTCCAATAAGAGGATGAGCGAATGGCTTCGGGGGCGCTGCGTTTTTTCGCAAGCGTTCCCGAAGCGTTCGTTAAGGAGATCCCGACTCGGCCCGCTGCGAACAGTGCCGGAAATCATACGGATTGGAGCCGGAGCAAATTTCGCGGGTAGATTGTCGCTAGTCGGTCCCGCAAAGATCTAGCCGTGGATTTTTCTCTGGCACCCCATCTCACGGAACTATTCAGGGAGTTTGCGTCGACTTGCGGGACGGCCTATTCAGGTTGGTTGACAGGAGCTTGTCCTGGGACGCAGATGACCTTCGGTGGGGGGGCTGGGCAGGAACACTCCTCTTTCTTTCCGGTGACCCGGTCGGAAGGTCGATCCATGGGGTTCACCAGGGTTACTGGGGGCGGGGCAGGTCCAGAGCACTCTCTCTTGGAATCGTCGGGCTCGGCGCAGGGACAGACTCGTTTAGGCTGATGCACTTTGCAGGCTGTCTCCGGTGCGTCCGCGTGTTCGGTTTGAGAGGCGCATGCTGCGACCAAAGTACCCAAAACGATCGCCAAGCTAATCCGCTTGAAGGTCGAGGAAGCCGTCCTGCTTCTTGGTTCAGCTTCAGCTTGCTCGCCGTCAAGCGGATCGCCAACAATGGGCATGATGAGGTTGCTGGTGCCTTCAGAATGAGCCCAGGATGCGTGGCCTGGGACTCTGCTTGGGGCGTTTGGATTGAGTTTGGAATGGTCCATCTCTGTGAGGGGGCTGGGTTGCCTTGTGCGGCATATCTGCAGGATCTGACAAAGAACGAAGTTCACCCGACCCTACATGGGCAATTCCAAACATTTTTCGTGAGCCGCAGCCCTGCACACAGCTAGGCATTTCTTTGCACCTTTGGCCAAGTCAGGTACGGGGGCCGATCTTTCAGGATCCAATCATGATGTGAACGACCCCCCTAGTGGTACAGAGTCGTCTGTGAGAGGGCCCATTTGCAACGCGCATCCACCGTCGTCTGTGAAAGGGCATGGATAACGCCGTGCGGCTTCTCCTGACGGTCAACTTTCTTGAGTTTCTTGTCGGTTTTGCCTCTGCCCTAACGCCGTTGTTTGTGTGGCGACCCCTCTCTACATAGCGCCGCGCTAGACCCCCTCATCTACTCTGGAATGGAAACAGTCATGATTCGTGCTCAATTCGCCCCCCTGCTCACCTCTCTCATGGGCCTAGCCGCCTTCGGTTCCGTTGCGCTTGGCCAGAGCTCGTTCGTCCCGCAGGAGGTCCCCGCTGGGCTGTCTACAGGGGAC
>JAAETI010000461.1 GCA_024228555.1 bacterium
CCGCGCTGGATGCGGCGGTCGGCACCCAGGTAGTGCTCACAGTGACGGTGAGCGACAACGGCCCTGGGGGGGCGCTGACGGATCCGGCCACGGTGACCATCGATATCCTGGCGGATGCCACGAACCAGTTCCCACCGGTGCTCGGAGACGCCGGCTTCCCGGTGGCAGAGAACACCGGCAATGGCACCCTGGTCACGACCCTGGTTGCCACCGATGCGGATCCGGTCAACGGCGGTCTGACCTACGAGATTACCGCGGGCAATGCGCTGGGTATCTTCAGCCTGGGGCTGACCAGCGGCGAGCTGCGTATCGGTGACAATACCGAACTGGACCGCGAGAGCATCGCCCAGGTCCAGCTCACGGTGCAGGTGAGCGACAACGGTCCGGGCAGTGCGATGACCGGCACCGCGACGGTGACGATCGACATCACCGGAGTTAACGAGTTTGCCCCAACCATAGAGAATGCGACCTTCACGATACCGGAAAACACGCAGAACGGGACCGTGATCGGCACGCTCTCGGCAGAGGACCTCGACGCCGGGGCGGCAGCACCGTCATTCAGCCTGGCCTCGGGCTCACCGTTCGCCGTCGATGCAACGACGGGCGAGGTCACGGTGGTCGATGAAAATGCACTCGATTTTGAGATAACCCCGCAGAATATGGTTACGGTCGACGCCAGCGTGACCGACGGAGGCGGGCTCAGCGATACCGCCATCCTCACGGTCAAGCTGCAGGATGTCAACGAGCCGCCGCTGGTGGCGCTGGCCAATACCACGACCACGCTGCCCGAGTACATCGACACCAGCGCGCCCGTCAAGGTGGCCGACATCTTCGTCAGTGACGATGCGCTCGGCACGTTCATTCTCTCTCTGGCGGGAGCCGACGCGGGTCTGTTTGAGATCGTGGGCAGTGAGCTGTTCCTGAAGGCCAACGTCGGGTTGGACTATGACGTACAGGCGGAGCTCAACGTCACGGTTCAGGTGGATGACCCCAGCCTCGGTGCCGGTGCTGACGATAGCGATGCCCTGACCATCCAGATTCTCGCCCTCGGCGACCTGGATGGCGACGGCACGATCAACACCATTGACCTGGCTATCTTCAAGCAGGCTTTTTTCACCAACGATCCAGTGGGAGACTTCAACAACGACGGTATCGTCAACACCATTGACCTGGCTATCTTCAAGCAGGCCTTCCTCAATGCGGCATCGAGTTCGCCCAGTACAAGCTCGCAGACGAGCGCACCGCTCGCGGCATCGTCGGCGACCCCGGAGTTGCGTGCGCAGACGGCGGCTGCGCCAAGCTCTGGTAACTCCAGCGCGGGCAGTTCGGTTGAGAACCCGATCACGCCGAGCCGAATGGTTGAGCAGCCGCCAGCGCTTGATCACTCCGCACGGACAGTACCGTTTTCCAAAGCGCAGCCCGGTCATCACATTCGTGTGTTTGGCGCGTCAGGTGATGTATTATCGAGCTCGTTCAAACCAGGGTTGGATCTGGCGGCTTTGAAAGAGCGCG
>JAAETI010000462.1 GCA_024228555.1 bacterium
CTGTACGTCTTCATTCCCAACCTCCCGTTCGAGCTCGGTGCAGGGCTCTGGCTGGTACTGCGGGGTCATCGAATTGAGCGTTGAGCCCGAACGTTCGAGACACGGTGACGTGTCCAGGTCCTTGCTAGCAGCGCGGACAGTGCTGCCGAGACCCTTGAGCGTGCCACCAATACGATCGGAGGATCTTGCATGGAGGTGACCGCCGCAACGTGGATCGTGGCTCTCGTCGGACTGGTACTGATCGGGTTGCTGGGCAGCCTACAACTGGTGGCGCTTCTCAGACCGCGGGCACAGTGGACGATCGACAACGTCTACGGCGGATCCCCCGAAGACACTGATCCGGCGGCCTACTTTGCCTTCAATCGAGCCACGGCGTGGGCGGACCCACTCCTGTTGGTGCCATTGCAGGTCGGTGCCAGTATCGGCATGCTCCGAGGTGACCGATGGGGATTCCTCCTCGGACTCCTCGCGTCGGTGCCGTTCTGGTACACCGCTGTCTTCTTCTACTTCTGGGACCGCGACCTCGGTATTCGACGCAACAGCTTCGGCTACTGGGTCCTCACCTGGGGGATGTGGCCGGTCTTCGGCATTGCCGAGGCCATCTATTGCTTCATCCGACTCCTCGACTGACATGGCGGGCTGGGCGCAATGAATGTGCTCTGGGGCATCGTCGTCGTGGTGTTGTCCTACTGGCCTGGGGTGGTCAGACGCTGGCGTGGTTTGCTCCTTCCACTGCGGTGCGCTGGCAGCTGATGGAGGCCGAAGATGATGTCGAGCCCACATTCTGGGCCGACATCCGAGCTGAGGCTCTCTGGGATGCAATGACCCTCTGGGTGATGGCCGCAGCAGGCGTCCTGTTGATCGCCGACGCAGCCGCCTGGCCGTACTTTGGGCTCGTGGGCGGAGGGATGTATCTCTACTTCGGTGGCCGTGGAATCAGCGCCCATCTCTCATGACCGCCGACGCCTCGACCCCATCACGACCGACGAAACTGTCTCGGGGCTGGATGCCAGACCCACGGGCCGCAAGGGCTGGAATGCCTGGC
This sequence comes from bacterium, assembly GCA_024228555.1. Lineage (GTDB taxonomy): Bacteria > Actinomycetota > Acidimicrobiia > Spongiisociales > UBA5794 > JAAETI01. The sequence continues at coordinate 1,046 of JAAETI010000462.1, forward strand.
GTGCCGTGATCGGATTGGCATACCTCGCCGCAGCTGGCTTCAACGTCGTCTACACGCTGCCACGGACAGACGAGCTCGACGGCTACGCCGACGATGCCTGGTTTGGATTCCTCAGCGACTTCATGCGAGACGTGTTCATGCCCAACGGAACAGCACTCATGGCCATGGTCATCATCTTCGAGATTGGCGTGGGAGCGCTCGCTGGGAGCCACTTCGCCCAGAC
>JAAETI010000463.1 GCA_024228555.1 bacterium
AAGGGCGGCAGGGCGAGCTGGCCTACCGGGTGCGGGGTGTGCACGAGATCGCCGGGCACGGTTACGAGGAACGCCGTGTTGATGTTCTCGCGCCCGGGGTGTGGGTGGTTTGGCTGGATCTCGATCTATTCGAGTCGGTGAAGGGCATGACCGTGAAGAAGACCGACATTCGTTACCCCTTGCGGGTCGTGAGCCTCTCTGTCGATCCTGAGGCGAACCCATGGGGCTTGGCGTTGGATGGCTTTGCGAGTGAAGGGCCGCGTCGGCTGAACGAGTCGGAACTTGGTGTAGACACCGAGCAAGAGAAATAGCAGGAGGAGGGTCAACGTATGCGAAAAACCAATGCCTTCAATCATCTCATCGCCACCTGGCTTGGCGTGACTCTACTGTCTCTGCAGTCGCTGGTCCATGCCGAGACTGACACGCTTGAACGGATCGAGTGGAAGAAAGCGCCGATCCGGCTGGAACTTGCGGTCGGTCAGGAACAGCGGATCGAATTCCCTGCCTCGGTGAAGGTGGGTGTGCCAGCATCCGTTCAGGGGCTACTGCGTACGCAGAGTGTCAACGGCACGGTTTATCTGTTGGCGCACGCACCTTTTGGGTCGAACCGGCTCATGGTGCGCGAGTTCGATAGCGGGCGTATCTACCTGTTCGATGTTACGGCTGCCGAAGATGGTGGTGTAGGCCATCCTATTCAAATCTATGTCGCTGGTACCAGTAAGACAGATAAGGATAGCGTCACTGTCAGTAATGATGCGGGACAGGTTCAGCCAGGCTATATCCAGCTGACCCGCTTCGCAGCCCAACAACTATATGCGCCGTCTCGTCTGGTCAGAGATCGCCCCAGTATTGTCCGAGTCCCCGTCGCACGTGATCCTGTCGATCTGATCCATGGTGGCACGGTTCAAGCAGCACCATTGGTGGCATGGCGCAGCAACGGGCTTTATGTCACGGCCGTCAAGCTCACCAACCGTACCAATCAAGCCCAGATTCTGGATCCGCGGGATCTGCGTGGCACTTGGTTGACCGCGTCCTTTCAGCATCACCGTCTGTTACCCAATGGCGATGAAGCCGACACCACGGCCGTCTACCTGATTTCGGCCCGGCCATTTGAAGTCTCGCGCTAGGTACTCCCATGGCAATTGCAACCTCTAGTCGACTCCTACCCCTGCTCGCCGGCGCCGTGGTGCTGATGCTGGCCTTCGTCACCCTGAAATCTTGTACCGGCGAGCAGAACGATGCGCTCGTCATGGAGACCGTGCCTCAGGCACCGGC
>JAAETI010000464.1 GCA_024228555.1 bacterium
CACCCAGGAGCCCTGGGGCTTCCCCTGCCTGTTCAACTCAGTCCTGTTCAACTCAGTCGGAGAGACCAGCAACACGGTCAAGAAGCAAGACATAGCACCAGGCTTCGACTTCTCTGGCTACTGCGGTGGCCGTTTCGGTCGAGACTCTTACGGGGAACGGGTGGTGCTTCAGGTCGACCCCTTGGACCGCTGGGTGCTGCTCAGCTACACCGACTACGGCCATGACGGCTTCGACCTATTCCAGGTGCCAGTCGGGGGCTCAGCTACCGAGGACCTGGCCGAGATTGTGGCCGATCAGATGAGGGTCGATGAGGCCAACGGGGAGGTGTCATGAGGGATTGCAAGGTCTCCACGGTCCGAGCTGACTACACGGTCCGAGCTGACTACATCGACATCGAGTGCAGCTCGTGCGGTGGCGAAGCCCGCTTTGATTCCCCGGTGAGTCTCAACACCCTGGTGTATTGGTGGTTCCACGACCATGACTGCGCCGTCGACACCGAGACCCTCTTCGGCTTCGAGGTGAAGACCATCCAGCCGGTAGTGGAGGGGGATGACTCGTTCGTCATCCGGCTCAACCGGCCAGAGGGGGCCGAACCGGTCGGCGTCTGGCTCGATGAAGCAGCCGACTACAACCACCGTCATTGGAACGAAGAAATCCGAGGGCCGAGGCCGAGCCCACCAAGCTCTTCCGGACCCCAAGTCGGGGCCGAAGAAACCAACAAGGAGAATCAATGACCAGCATCGACGTAGACACCATTGCAGGGCCGGAAGGCGACTCATTCAAGTTTGAGGAAGTCGGCGACACCTGCAAGGGGGTCATCCTGCACATCGAGAAACTCACCCGTGAGTCCCAGTTCTCAGAGCTGGACGAAGAGGTGCTTCGCATAGCCATCGAACAAGACGACGGCGAGACCGTGCTCCTATGGCCAGTGATCAACACTGACGTCAACGGGAACGGTTTCGCCACCTTGCAGGCCA
>JAAETI010000465.1 GCA_024228555.1 bacterium
CGTCCAGCCCAAGCCCGGCCGTTATAGCCAAGAGTTGCTCGGTGGTGTAGTCCGTGAGCCCAGTCGCCATCGGAGCAAATCTATCGCCCAAGCGTCAAAACGGCCGTAGGCGATTCAGGCCATGTTGCGGTACGCGCTGTTATCCAAGTCCATTTCACCTGGGAGTGGAGGCTCAACGATCCGCATGACCTGATCAAAAAGGGAGCCCTCGCGAAGGTATTCTCCGTGCGGACTGTCGCCGAGATCACCGGGGTCGAGAACGGTGGCTCCAAAACTCGGATCGGTCGGATCTTTCCCTAGCGGATCGTATTCGATGAATGCACTGGCCACTGCCGCTGAAGCTCCACCAACGACGAGACCGAGTAGGCCACCAGAAACAAAGCCGCCAGCCGCTCCGGCGACCTGGATGCCGGCATCGACCCGGCCCGCTGTCGTCCAGTTCTTCACCTCATCGTTCGGTGCGGACGAGGCGAAAACGCGACCGCCGCTCTCCAACTGGTATGCCGACACGTGATCGGCGCCACCACCGGGGCTTCCAAGCAGAATCAGATTGTCGACGGTTGGGAGCCCCTCACTAGCGGCAATGCCGGCTGTGGTGGACCCATAGCTATGCCCAATCAGAGATACGACCTGACTGGAGTTGGTGTTGGCGGCCAGGAAACGGCGGAGCTCTGCTGCACCTTCGCGGGCTCGCACCTCGTTGGTCATCGCAGGATCTAGGCCCTGCGGATCATCGTGACCTCTCGGCGCGTCATAGCCGAGCCAGGCCACGACCGCCGTCCTGCCGGGGCTCCTCGACTCCTCGTAGATTTGGCGCGACCCGTCAACAAGTAGGTTGTAGTCAGCACCCGCCTGGAAGTTGGATACATCGTTACCGATCCCGGGAACAATCACGATCACGTTCTGGGCGGTTGAGAGACGACCATGCACCTCGGCGATCCGTCCTCCTCCTGGAGCGTAGATGTCGAGGAACAGGAACTGCCGAGACTTGTCATCGGCCAGACCCTCCAACAACATGATCCGCTCATCGTCCATATTCTCCTTGGCGACAATCAAAGCAGTCTCGATCCTGGCTCGGTTGGCCTTGAATCGGATGTCATAGGGGATGCCGTCGAGGTTGCCAAGGAGGTCGGGATATTGCTCGAGTAGCTCCTTCTGCTCTGAGGGTGACAGCTCGGCCCAGCGGCCCGCCACGGCCTCGGGAGACAGCTCGAGCAACTCGCTCATCACAGGGCCATGGCCAAAAAGGAGGCGGACGTCTTGACCTAGGATGGCCAGCAGGCCGCCGGCCTTCCATTCGAACGGGGTCGATGATCCGAACGCATTGATAAGAGGTCCCCCCAGCATCCCGTTGATCACAGAAACCGAGTCGACGGCTCGTTCCCAGTATTCGTTGACCACTCCCTCAGAACCGAAGGCCCAGTTCCAGGCGCCCTTGCCGAAATCGACCGTCGAGTCCCAGACATCACCACCGAACTCGATGACATCACCACCGAAGTCGGCGAGGGCATCGGTTGCATTGTCAACAAACCTCAGAGAACCGCGATAGCCAGCGCCAAGCGCCCCGCCTAACCCGCGGGCGATGTCCTCGAGATCCCAGGGGGAGAGCTTGATCACCGCCAAGGCCGCCCCGGCAACAGCGATGTAGGGCAGGGCAGCGACGAGTACCGGTGCGGCACCAGCGGCGGCAGCGATGCCGATGAGACCGCCCGTTATACCGAGGCCGGCGCCAATGCCATCGAACCATCCCTCCCACGGGTTGCTGCGAATCGTCTCCAGCGCTTCGAAATAGGCGCTGACGTTCAACGGGAGGGTGACGACGTCCCATAGCGGCCCAACTTTGCTCCCTCTCGGGAGGAGCTTGAACACGTCGTCGACCAACCCAACAATAGGATCAGCGAATTCCTGGATCTTGCTGGCGGGGCCATCGGAGCTGAAGGCATTGATCCCGCTACTGATGGTCCACACTGCTCCCAGAGCAGCGCTAGACCAGTCGAATCGGTTGTCGATCTGGTTCTGCTCACCCGCATGGCGGAACAAGTCGGAGCTGCAGGCCATCAAGTAATTCGATACCCGGTGCGATCGAGCCACCGCATCATCGCGGATCGCCATCATGTTCTTCCCGGCGAAGTGGGGGTTTTGACTGTGGACCTCGAGTCCGTACTCCTGAACCACCGCTTGTACCTGGTTGGCAGCGAAATCGAGTTGGATCGTTCCTCGCCGCTCGAGCGACTCAGACAGAGTTCGATATACGCCACCGAACTCCATCAGGGCGTCGAAATCAACGCGGATCAACATCAGACTTGCACCCCGTAGACACTCCGAAAGTGGTGTCCGACGGCCAGCCACTCGGGCGAGTCACCCGCCGGAAGGTTGTAGGGCTGGTACCTCC